>JAUIMK010000318.1 GCA_030432735.1 bacterium | reverse complement strand
AGGCCGCGCGACGAACTGGGCCTTCGATGCGTTCGCGCCGGCGGGCGCGCTGCGCGGGAGTGCACGGGACGCGATCGCGTTCCTACGGCATGCGATGGAGGCCTGCGATCGCGAAGACGTCGTGTCCGAGGCGACCTGCTTCGCCCAACGACCCGCCGGCTTCCGGATGAACGAGGACAGCGAGATGGGGCTCGGCTGGGTGCGCACGACCCGCGCCGGTGCGACGGTCGTCTGGCACAACGGCGGGACGGGGGGGTACTCGACCTTCCTCGGCTTCTCGCCGGAGCGAGGCCGAGGCGTCGTCCTGCTCACCAACGTGGGCTTCCTACGCGAGATCGACGATCTGGCCATGCAGGCGATCGTCGCGATCGGTGAATCGAAGCCCGCCCACGCCGCGAGCAGGACCGGGAACGGCCCGTCGCTCGACGCACGGGAAGGCCCGCGCTGACCTAGGCGCAGCCGACGCAGCTGGGGGCCGTCGGCTCGGCGCGCAGTCGCTCGTCGGGAATCGTCTCGCCGCAGCGCGCGCACTCGCCGTAGGTCCCGGCGGCGATCCGGCCGAGGGCCGCATCGATCGCTTCGAGCGCGTGGCGTCCGCGTTCGTCGAGGGCGTCGAGGGTCTCGTCGTTCTCTCGCTGGGTCGCCTGGTCCTCGAAGTCCGGCGAGAGCTCTCCGCTCTCGCGTCGCCGATCCGAGCGGATCGCATCGAGCCGCTTGCTCCATTCTTCGCGACTCGCCCGTAGCTGCTCGGCGCACTCCTCGCGCAAGCGATCGTCCATCACATCCTCCTCCGGGTGGGTCTACACAGAATAGAGCAGGGCGCCCGCCCGTGTCCTTGCTGTGCGGCGACCCGTGCGTCTCGCGGTGCGCGTCTTCGCCGACTTGCCCGGGCGGAGGCGTGCCTAATGCGGCGCGTCCGGTGCGAGTGCGATCAGCGCATTGCCCGGCAGCTCGGCCTGGCCGTAGCCCGAGCTGACGAAGAGGCGGCCGTTGGCGTACATGGGGCCGACCGTCCCATAGAGCGACCCGCCGTGTGTCTTCTCGCCACGCAACGTGGCGAACTCGCGCGCGGTCTCCATCTGCCAGAGGACGTCGCCGGTCGCGCGGTCGAGGGCGTAGAGCACCCCGTCGCTCGCGCCGACGAAGACGAGCTCCTCCATCACGAGGGGAGGTGCACCGATCGCGTCGTCGCAGCGCGTGCTCCCCCCGCACAACGACTTCCGGTCCACGGACCAGATCGGTTCCGCCTCGGCGTCCGCAGAGGAGATTGCGAAGAGCCCGGGGCGGGCGGTCGCGCCGTGGTCCGGATCGTCCCGGGCGTCGGTGCTGGGGACGTAGAGCACGCCGTCGCGGGTCGCCATGCCGTAGCGGATGCCGTCCTCGGGGCCGCCCCGGGCGACCCGTCGCTTCCAGAGGAGCGTGCCCTTCTCCGCGTCGAAGGCATGCAGCAGGCCGGACTTCGCGCCGGCGACGAGCACCTCCCGGCCGTCGCGCTCGAGGAGCATCGTCGTCGCCCCGAAGTCGATGTCGGGTCCGACGGGAGTGGGGCAGCCGACCTGGTCCGAGACGCTCCAGAGGCAAGCGGCGTTCCAGGCATCGCCGGCCTGGGCCTGGTGGCTCCAGACGACGCGCCCGGTCTCGACGTCCATCGCGAGGATCGAGTCGCTCCGCGGCGAGGCGGGGCGACTGTGATTGTTGCCCGAGCCGACGAAGAGCAGACCAAGGCGACGCGAGATCGTCGGCGTGTTCCAGACGCTCGCGCCGGAGGGGCCCCGGATCTCGGTCCCCGCTTCCGTATGGCCGGTCACCCGCGCCGGTTCCTCGATCGTCGACGTGCGCCAGAGGATCTCGCCACTGCCCACGTCGACGGCGACGACGGCGCCTGCGTGGGTGCAGCAGGGATAGGTCTTGTCGAGCGGACCGACGTCCTCGTTGGACGAGAGAGGAACGAAGAGTCGTCCCTCGTGGGCGGAGACCGAACCCGTCACGGCGGCGGAGGGGTGGGGATCGACGGAGCGCTTCCAGACGAGCGCGCCGCTCTCGGCATCGAGCGCATAGACGTTGGCGGCACGATCGGCGAAGACCGCGAGCATGGCCGGCGCCGCCGCGTCGCCCGCGGCCTGCGGCGACGGCGTGAGGGTTACGGCGCTCCGCACCTCCGCGCCGGCCTTGTAGTGCCATCGCGTGCAGCCGGTCGCCTGGTCGAGGGCATAGACGGATCCGTTGTGACTTCCGACGAAGAGCGCGCCCCCGCCGGCGGTCGGGTGGGAGCGCAGCTGCGTCGCCTCCGGGAACGCGACCACCCATTGCACGGCGAGGGTGTCGAGCTCCGCGCGGGCATAACCTTCGCCCGGGGCGACGCTTCGATGGTTGCGCGGACTTCCTCCCCAGCTCGGATAGGCCTGGTCGCTCCAGTCGAATTCGAGGGCCGCCCCTGCGCAGGTCGGTGAGACGGCGTGGTCGCGCTCGGCCTCGGGGCTCCCCCACGCGACGCCCGTGAAGAACTCCGCGACGGCGCGGCGGCTCGCCTCGTCGAGGTCGCGACCCATGCGACGCATCGGTCCCGTCGTCACTGCGTCGTAGACGAAGCCGGGAGGCCGGCCCTTCATCTGCGGGAACTGGTAGGCCATCAGCGGGAGCGCGTGACAGACGGCGCAGTTGTCCGCGAAGACCTGGCCCCCCGGCGGAGCCGCGCTCGCGTTCGGGACTTCCGGCGTCGGCTCGGCGCAGGAGAGTGCGACGGCGAAGAGGAGGGGCAGGACGGACGCGGAGCGAAGGAGGCGGTCGGGCATTTTCGGAGTATGCGCGGGCCGCTCGGCGTGCGCACACGCGGCATCGGTCGGTCCGCTCGGCCGGCGCACACGCGGCATCGGTCGGGCCGCTCGGCCGGCGCACACGGCGAGTCAGTCGGGGTGCTCGACCAGCCGCAGCGTCACACCGCCCCAGGCCTGGAAGTCGGCCTCGCGCCCCGCATGGGTCTCGACCTCGCGGAGGATCGTGAGCCCGGCGCGCCGCGCGACCTCGCTGGCCTCCGCGAGGGAGTGGCACCGGAATCCGATCGTGGAGAGACCCGCCTGCCAGACCGCCGGGAGCAGCGCGTCGCTCGCGTCGGCGGGCGCGGTCAGGCGAAGTCCGAGACGTCGATGGAGGCGCGAGCGGAGTCCACGCTCGAGGTCGCGGCGCTCGGGCTCGAACGTGTCGCCGAGGATCGGTGAGAGCGCTTCGGTCGCCGCGTCGAGATCCTGGACGCCGAGCTCGACGTGGTCGACGGCGGTCTCGGTCAGCGGAACGTACTCGCCGGGGAGCTGGTGTTCGACGAGCTCGAAGGGGAGCTTCGAGACCGGTTCGGGTTCGAGCTGCGCCTGGACGACGTTCTTGCCGAGGCCGATGTCCTCACTGCCCACCCGGCTTCGTACGACGAGCCCCGCGGCGCGGGCCTGCTCGATTCCTTCGTCGATGTCCGCCACCCGGAACGAAACGGAGAGCAGTCCCGGTCGGGGCATCGGCGGTCCGCCGAAGACCGACTTCTCCGGCTCGATCGGCTGGATGAAGTCGCCGCCGCTCATGTTCCAGCCGCCGTACGCGTTCTGCTCGGGTCCGCCGTAGTCCGGGACGAACTCGCCTCGCAGGAAGGGCCCGTAGATCTCCTTCGCACGTTGGAGATCCGGTACGACGAAATGCACGTGGTCGAGACACTGGAGCTGCATCGCTGGCGCTCCATTCTACAGAGTCCCGTGGCGGTCGTCGCATCGACTTCCCGAGGCCCGTACGAGGTCCGGTTTCCTGCGCTCGGATCGAAGTCGAGCGACGCACGGGCCCTGCTTCGGGGCCCTCTTCTTCCCCGCGAGGGGCGCTAGACTCCCGGGACCCCGCGCCCCTGGGATCGACCCGACCATGACCCTCCCGCTGCGTCGCGCGCCCGCGTCGCCTGCTCCTCGAAGTGCGTCTCGCACGAACCGTCCGCGACCGCGCCGCCTCGCTCCGGCCGTCCTGCGGCTCGGTGTCGCACTTCTGTGTCTGTGCGTCACCGTCGCCTGTGGTGACGACGACGCGGACCGGTTCATGGGCGGCCAGGGCATGCGCCGCACGATCCCCGTCGTCGTGGGGAGCGTGGAGGAGCACGACTTCGTCGACCGGATCGAGGCCCTCGGCACCGCCCGCGCGAACGAATCGGTCGTCATCTCGGCGCAGGTGACGGAGACGGTGAAGCGGGTGGCCTTCGAGGATGGAGCCGTCGTCCGCGCGGGGGACGTCCTCGTCGAGCTCACCAGCCGGGAGGAATCGGCGCAGCTGCGCGAGGCGCGCGCGAACTACGAAGAGGCGGTCCGGCAGCACGACCGCGCCGCGCGGCTCCGACGCGACGGCACGGTCTCCCAGGCGCAGCTCGACGAGCGCACGACGGAGCGCGAGGCGGCGGCGGCGAGGCTCGCGGAGCTGCGCGCGCGCATGCGGGATCGCCTGATCCGGGCGCCCTTCGCCGGGGTGCTCGGCATGCGCTCGGTGAGTCCCGGGACCCTCGTCCAGCCCGGACACCCGATCACCACCCTCGACGACATCGACCTGATCAAGGTCGACTTCTCGGTCCCGGAGCGATTCCTCTCGGTGATCGAGCCCGGACTCGCCGTCCATGCGACGACGGCGGCCTATCCCGGGCGTCGCTTCGAGGGTGTCGTGCGCGCCGTCGACACCCGGATCGACCCCGAGACCCGCTCCGTCCGGATGCGCGCCGACCTGCCGAACCCGGATCACGACCTCCGGCCCGGGATGCTGATGGCGATCGAGCTCGCCGCGAACGAGCGGCGCGCCTTCTCCGTTCCGGAGGAGTCGATCGTGCCGCTCGGCGAGAAGAACTTCGTCTTCGTCGTCGGCGCCGAAGGGCGCGCCGAGCGCGTCGAGCTCGACACCGGACGCCGCGCCGCCGGTCACGTCGAGGTGCTCTCCGGGCTCGCCGGCGACGAGCAGATCGTCGTCGAAGGCGGCTCGATGCTCTTCCCGGGAAGTCTGGTCGAGATCATCTCCACGACGGCGCGCGCCGAGGCGGACGATTCCGGTGCCGCGGCGGGGCAGGGGGGCTAGGCGGGATGTTCCTCTCGGACGTCTCGGTGCGGCGACCGGTGCTGGCGACGGTGCTCTCGTCGCTGGTGGTCGCCTTCGGCGTGCTCTCCTTCGGCAGCCTGCCGCTCCGGGAGCTGCCGGACGTCGATCCGCCGATCGTGTCCATCTCGACGAACTATCCCGGCGCGTCCTCGGCGGTGATCGAGAGTCGCATCACGAAGCCGCTCGAGGATCGGCTGAACGGGATCGACGGTATCCGCACCATCGAGGCGACCAGCAGCGACGGCACGTCGAACATCACGATCGAGTTCCATCTCTCGCGGGAGATCGAGGACGCGGCGAACGACGTGCGCGAGCGGATCGCCCGCGCGATGGACGATCTGCCGGACGAGGCGGACCCG
>JAUIMK010000317.1 GCA_030432735.1 bacterium | reverse complement strand
GCAGTCCGTGCTCGACGTCGCGCCGCGCTTCGCCGAGGCGGCGGCGGAAATAGTCGTAGCCGGCTTCGTCGATCCAGGGGTAGAGCGTCGGCCAGTTGTCGAGTCGCTTCTGGTGGATGGTCGGCGCGAAGAGCTCCGTCAGCGAGGAGGCCGCCGCCTCCTGCCAGGGCGCCGTCTGCGCGAAGCGCACGTAGGCGTCGACGGCGAAGCGCACGCCGGGGAGCACGTGCCGCTGGTCGAGGATCTCCTCGCGCGAGAGCCCGACGGATTCGCCCAGGCGCAGCCAGGCCTCGATCCCTCCGGATTCGTCGCCGTCCTCGGCTGCGCCGTCGTGGTCCAGGATGCGTCGGATCCAGATCCGGCGGACGTTGCGATCCGGGCAGTTCGAGAGGATCGCGGCGTCCTTGCGCGGGATCTGGATCTGATAGTAGAAACGGTTCGCGACCCAGCCGCGCACCGCCTCGGCATCGAGCCCGCCTTCGTTCATCGCGATGTGGAAGGGGTGGTGGATGTGATAGAAGCGCTCCATGCCACGCAGGCGCGCTTCGAAGTCTTCGCGGCTCTGGGCCGGTGCTCCGGTCGTCATCCGACTTCGATCTCCATGCCGTCGTAGGCGACCTCGATTCCCGCGGCTTCGAGCTTCGCCCGCTCGGGGCTCTCCTCGTCGAGGATCGGGTTCGTGTTGTTGATGTGGATCAGGATCTTGCGGCCGGAGAAGGCGGCGAGCCGTTCGAGCATCCCGTCGTCGCCGGTCTGTGCGAGATGCCCCATCTCGCGCCCGGTCTTGTCGGCGGCGCCGCGATCGGCGAGCTCGTCGTCCTTCCAGAGCGTGCCGTCGATCAGCAAGACGTCCGCCTGCCGGGCGTGCTCGACCACGAGGTCCGTCCAGCCGCCGAGACCGGGCGCATAGAAAACGCGCTGGCCGCTCGCGCGGTCGACGAAGGTGATCCCGATCGTGTCGTCCTCCGCGGGCTGGTGGCGGCGCGGCGAGTAGGGCGGGGCTTCGCCGGGTAGCGGGATCGGCTGGAGCTCGATCCCCGGGAGCTCCGGGACCCGGAAGGGCTTGCGGCCGACGGCGTCGACCGGGCGCCAGTCGACGCCGCGGAAATGCTCGAGGACGGTCAGCAGTGGGTACCCCGTCGTGAGGTCGCTGTGGACGCTGGGCGTGCAGTAGACCGGGAGACGCTTCGTGTGCTCGCGGAGCGTCATCAGGCCGGTCGTGTGGTCGATCTGCGCATCGACGATCAGGACTGCTGCGATCGCCGTGTCGCGCACGGCCCGGCCCGGCTGGAGCGCCGGGCAGGTCTCGAGCTGGGCCCGCAGATCCGGGGACGCGTTCACGAGCAGCCAGTCCTCGCCACCGTCGTTGACCGCCAGGGACGACTGGGTCCGCGCGCTCGACCGGAGCGTGCCGGCGCGCAGCCCGCTGCAGTTCGGGCAGTTGCAGTTCCACTGCGGAAAGCCGCCGCCGGCGCCGGAGCCGAGCACGAAGATCTTCATGGGGGTGTCCGTCGGAAGGGATGAGGGCGGGGGTGGCGCCGGGTCAGAAGGGCTTCACGATCACGCAGATCACGATCCCGATCATGAGCAGCGTCGGGACCTCGTTCATGATGCGGTAGAAGCGGTGGTCGCGCTGGTTCCGGTCGGCGGCGAAATCGTCCCGCCATCGCATCTGCAGGAAGTGCATGGCGAGGAGCGCACCCACGAAGACGAGCTTGAGCCAGATCCAGTAGCCCGCATGAGGGAGATGGCCCGGCGTTCCCGGGATCGCGATCATCGCGAGGCCGGCTATGAGGCTCACGATCATCGCCGGCCGCATGATCAGCCGCGCGAGCCGGTCCTCCATGCCCTTGAAGACTTCGCTGGTCTCGCTCCCGACCTCGATCTGCGCGTGGTTCACGAAGAGGCGCGGCAGATAGAGGAGTCCCGCCATCCACGAGATCACCGCGAGGACGTGGAGCACCTTGATCCACGGATAGACCTGGAGCAGGAAGGCGCCCATCAGAGGCTGAACTGCTCCGCGAGGTTGCGCTCGGAGAGGCTCTGGCCCGCCTCGAAGAGGACCTGGATCTCGACGTCGGGATCCTCCTCGACCTCGATCGCGACGACCTCCCGGATCTCGGTCGAGTCGGCGACCGCCGAGACGGGGCGCTTGTCCGGTTCGAGTACTTCGACACGGACTTTCGCGGAGCGCGGAATCAGGGCGCCGCGCCAGCGCCGCGGGCGGAACACGCTGATCGGCGTGAGGGCGAGGACGCCGGCGTCGAGGGGCAGGATCGGACCGTGGGCAGAGAGGTTGTAGGCGGTGCTGCCCATCGGCGTCGCGACGAGCGCGCCGTCGCAGACCATCTCTTCGAGGCGGACGACGCCGTCGACGAAGACCCGGAGCTTCGCCGCCTGCCGCGTCTGCCGGAAGATCGAGACCTCGTTCATCGCCTGCAGCTCGACCTTCGCCCCGGTCTCGAGGTGGGCGATCATGCGGAGCGGGTTGAGGTGCGCACATTCCGCGCGGCGGATACGGCCGAGCAGGTCGTCGGTCGTGAAGGGGTTCATCAGGAAGCCGACCGAGCCGCGATTCATGCCGTAGATCGGCGTGCCCTGGGCCATGAAGCGGTGGATGGTCTGCAGCATGAAGCCGTCGCCACCGAGGGCGACGATGACGTCGGCATCCGTCGCCGGCTTGGGCTGGTAGAGCGATTCGAGCTGGGCGAGGGCGGCTTGCGCCGCCTCGGTCCGAGCCGCGACGAAGGCCATGTGCTCGGCGTCGGCGAAGGTCCGCTCCGCGGCCGTCGGTTCTGCGCTGTCATGGTTCATGAGGGGACGGCTCTGCTGAATCGGCTGAATCGGTTTCGAAGAGGGAAGCGGGCGCGGAGGCCCACGCTTCGTTCCGGCGGAGCGTAGCAAGTGTGATCGGCTCTCCCGGTCGTGCGCGCCGTCCGGTATCGTCGTCCGCCCGCGCGCCGCCTTCCGTCCGTGCGCCCCGTTTTCCACTCGACCCCACGCGCCGGCCCGCGCCGCCGACGCCCGATCCGCTGGAAGTCCACCGATGTCCGAGCCGCAAGCACCCGAAGGGGCTGCCTCGCCGCCGCGCTCCACTCGTCAGAAGCTGGCCCTCGTCGCGGTCGGGTCGTTGGCTCTCTACGCGGTGGTCGGCTACCTCGTGGTCCCTTCGATCGTCGCGTCCCAGCTCGTCGATTCGATCGAAGCGCAGACCGGAACCCGCCCGACCCTCGAATCCGTCTCTTTCGACCCCTTCGACTGGCGGCTCGAGCTCCACGGGTTCGCGATGCCCGATCCGTCCGGCGAGGGCGATGCGATCGCGTTCGAGACCTTCGCCGCCGACGTGGCGGTGCGGAAGCTGCTCGTCGCGCGCCTGGCGCTCGACGAGGTCGTCCTCGTCGAGCCCGAGATCTCGGCGGTCGTCGACGAGGAGGGCGTGCTCAACTTCCTGGCCTTCGTGCCGGAGCCGGCGGAGCCCGCCGCCGAGCCCGAGACGGACGAGACCGGCGAGGACGACGGGCTTCCCGTCGTCGAGGTCGCGTCGATCCGGATCGAGCGCGGCGATCTTCGCTTCGAGGACCGTGGCCAGGCGCCGGCCTTCGAGGTGGCCGTGTCGCCGCTGGACCTCGAGATGCAGGGCTTCACGACCCGGGCGGGCGGCGAGTCGCCCTACTCGATCTCGATCCGCATCGGGAGCGACACGGCACTCCGCTGGACCGGGACCCTCGGGCTCGAACCGGTCCGGTCGAAAGGGGAGCTCGCTCTCGAACGCTTCGATCTCCGGCTTCCCTGGGACTATCTCTCGGAGCGACTCGCCTTCGAGGTCGAAGGCGGCCGTCTCGCCCTCGCCGCGCGCTACGCGCTCGACCTCTCGGAGGGGCTCGAGCTCACGATCGACGAGGCGAGCCTCGGGATCCGGGACGTTCGCATCCTCGACCCGGCGCTCGCGGAGCCGGTCGTCGTCGTGCCCGCCCTCGACGTGGCGGGCGTCGACGTCCGACTCGAGCGGGGTGAGCTCGTCTCGGTCGGCGTCCGCGAAGTCACGCTCGAAGGAGCGCGGGTCCGCTCGCACGTCACCGAGCAACGCGAGGTTCATCTCGCGACGCTCTTCACGCCGCTCGAGGCGGAGGGGCAGGCGGGCGATGCGGCGAAAGACGCTGCCGAGGCGGCGCCGACCGAGGAAGATGCGCCGGCGAACCCGCCGCGAATCTCCGTCGAACGGGTCGCGCTCCGCGCCCTCGACGTCGCGATCGAGGATCGCAGCGCGGCGCGTCCGGTCGCGCTCTCGCTTTCGCCCCTCGACCTCGAGGTCACCGGCTACGCGAGCGCGCCCGGCACGGAGCTCGCGCTTCACCTCGCGACCGGTGTGGGGGAGGCCGGGCGGATCTCGATCGACGGCCCGCTGACGATCGAGCCCCTCGCGACCCGCCTCGCGATCGGGCTCGAATCCCTCGCCCTCGGCGCCTATCAACCCTATCTCGAGGACGTCGCCCGACTCGACGTGCCGAGCGCCGCGCTCTCCGCGAAGCTCGACGTCGACGTCCGGTCGACGGGGCAGGGCGCGCCCCTCGCGATCACCGCCGCCGGTCGCCTCCAGCTCGACGACCTGCTGACGATCGATCGCCGGCTCGAGCGGCGCTTCGTCGAGTGGGGACGGCTTCGGATCGAAGACATCGACTTCGCGAATGCGGCGGCCTCCGGCGAGCCGGCCGATCGCGTGCGGATCGGCGAGATCGGACTCTCCGATGCACTCGCCCACGTCGTGATCGGTGCCGACGGGGCCTCGAACGTCGAGGGCATCTTCGGGGGAGGCGAGGCTGCGAGCGCGGCGCCGTCCGATGCGCCTGAATCGGAGACGTCGTCCTCGTCCCCCGCGCCCCGGATCGAGATCGCGAAGGTCACGCTCGACGGGATCGGTGCGGATTTCGACGACCTCTCCCAGAATCCGCACTTCGAGATCTCCCTCGACCAGCTGACCGGGACGATCGAAGGGCTGTCTTCCGAAGAGCTGGCACGGGCGAAGGTCGCGCTCGCCGGCAAGGTCGACGAGGTCGCGCCGGTTCGGATCGACGGCCAGATCAACCCGCTCTCCGGCGATGCCTTCACGGACGTGAAGATCGAGGTCGACGGCGTCTCGCTCCCGTCCTTCAGTCCCTACTCCGGCCGCTTCGTCGGCCGTGCGATCGACCGAGGCAAGCTCGGCCTCGACCTGGAATACGAGCTCAGCGCGCGGCACCTGAAGGCGTCCAACAAGGTGCTTCTGGATCAGTTCCAGTTCGGGAAGCGGGTCGAGAGCGCGGAGGCGACCTCGCTTCCGGTCGGACTCGCGGTGGCCGTCATGCGCGATGCGTCGGGCAACATCGAGATCCCCCTGCCGATCGAGGGAGACCTCGACGATCCGAGCTTCTCGGTCCTGGGGCTCCTCGGGAAGGCGCTCGTCAACGTCGTGACCCGGGTTGCGA
>JAUIMK010000012.1 GCA_030432735.1 bacterium | reverse complement strand
CGGGGCGCCCGTCCGGGAAGGCGGCGCGCGAGCCGCCTTCCGACGGGTCGGCCAAGTCGCTTCCGGAGATCCCGCCGGACGCGCTCGCGGAGCCGGAGCTCGTCCTCGCCCTCGACCGGAGCGTGGTGACGAACGCCCTGGCGGAGCGCGATCGACTCGCGGCCCAGCTCGAGCCGACCCGGGGCGAGTTCTCCGGTGAGCGTCTGCTCAAGGTCCGGGAGGTCGCGGAGGGCGACTTCTTTTCGCGGCTCGGGCTGCGGTCGGGAGACGTCCTTCTCGCGGTGAACGGTGCTTTCGTGACCGTCGATCACGACCACTTCCTCGACGCCTTCGTCGAGGGAGACGTCGTCCGTCTGCTCGTGATGCGTCGTGGGCGGCCTCATACCTGGGAGTATCGCGTCCGCTAGGCGGTCGGGCGCTCGCCCCTCGGTGGAGCCGCGCTGCCGCGCCTAACGCGGATTCGAGTTCCAGGCGCCCGACGAGAGCAGCGACTGCCCGAAGACGGAAGGGTGGAAGCAGTCGCCGCCGTTGATCTCGTTCGCGCCGAAGGCCGTCGTGCCGATCGAAGGCAGGATCTCGTTCGCGTAGTCCGCTACGATCTCGATCCCGCCCGGGTTCCGTCCGTTGGCGTTCGAGGTGTAGGCGAGGGCGAGGTCACGCAGGATCTCGTTGTAGCGCGCGATGCGAGCGGCGATTCCTTCGAGGCGCGTCGGCAGGTCTTCGCCGTTCATGACCGCGTCGAGCGTCGCGATCTCGCAGACGTCGAAGCTGTCCCGGAAGGCATCGCAGTCGATGCTGCTCGTTCCGGACTGCTTCGCGACGCCGGCCGCGTAGAGGTCCTGGACGCGCGGCACGCCCAGGAGGTAGACCGTCGCGCCGGGCGGGAGCGAGGTCGGGTGGCCGAAGCCGACGAGCTTGTCGAGTCCGGTCTGGACCGCCGCCGTCCAGGTCGCGTCGTCGTAGAGCGGGTCTGCACAGCTGCCCGGATCGACGCAGCCCCGGTTGCAGACGTCGTTGCCGCCGAGCTCGACCACCACCAGGTCCGGGATCGGGGAGAGACCCAGGATGTCGTCGACCTGGATCGCGAACCGGTCCGCGCCGGAACTCATCTCGGCGCCCGAGACCGACACGCGGCTCGAAACGATCCCGGAAGAGGTCCCGCCGTAGAGGTCGTAGAAGCTGCTTCCGAGTCCGTTTCCGTCGAACCAGGAGTGCTCCGGCTGGTCGCCGCCGGCGGGACAGAGGAGGCAGATGAGGCCGAGGATCCCGGCATTGCAGGTGCAGTCCGCGGCGAAGCCCTGGGTGATGCTGTCCCCCGCCGCGACGATCCGGGAAGGGAGCGGCGGCGTGATCGTGTCGGCCTGACAGACCTGCGCGAGCCCGGGGCCCGTCCCGACGATCGCTTCGCGCAGGGTCTGGCGATCGTTCGGCTCGCAGTCCACGCGCCCCCCGATCACGCTGCACTTGTCCTCCGGGAGCGCCGTCGGCGTGACGCCGGCGAGGCCGCGCTCGTAGAGGACGAGGTCCCGCAGGTCGACGTTTCCGTCGTCGTTCAGGTCGCCGCATTGACAGGCGTCGCCGATTCCGTCCGGAGAGAGTCCGTGCAGTCCGCCGACGTCGAGCTGGTCGGCGTTGGCCGTGTACACGCAGTTGTCCGAAGCGTCGGGCACTCCATCGCCGTCCGCATCCTGGGCGGAAGCGGGACCTTCGGACGCGAGGAGGAAGACGAAAGCGAAGGCGCAGGGCGCTACACAGGAACGTGTCATCGGTGCGGGCGGGCGGCGCCTGCGCCGGGCGAAGCCCGCGAGGAGGGCGACGGCGCAGGCGGCCGGCGCGAGTCCACTCGGCTCGGGGGCAGCGATTGCCGTCGAGCCGATCGGGGTGAGGGTGAAGCCCGCGTCCACGCTGGTGCCGGCGCCGATCGAGAGGCTCCAGCTCCGACTCGTGACGTTCAGGTCGAGGGCCCCGATCCGAACCGGGCCCGCTGCCCCGCCGACGGCCTCGCTGCCGACGACCGCGAAGTCGTCGGGGCGGGTGCGATGGACCAGGTCGACGTTCGCGTCGGGGACGAACGCCTGGATCGTCGCGTCGCCGCTGGCCTGGACGGTGAACTCGAAGGCGCAGAGCTCGTCGCCGTCGCCGTCCACGCAGGGCGTACCCGTGACGGTCGGGACCGGCCCCGCATCGACGTAGAGGAAGAGCGTGACCATCGGGACCCCGGGCTCGATCGGGAGCGAGGACGGCGGCAGCCCGTCGTCGGCGGGGCTGTGATAGGCGCGCGCCGTCCCGCCCGCGGCCGCCGCCGGGAGGAGCAGCGCGAGGCAGAGGGCGGTCAGCGGCAGGGCACCCGGGCGTGTCATGGCGTCAGGGTACGGGATGGAGGGCGGGGACCGAGCGGAATTTCGGCCGCGCTCGGGCGGGAAGCCGCCGCCCGAGGGATCGCGGGCGGACGGAGGGAATGTTGTCGTTGACAACTCGGACGGCGCGAGTCATGTTGTCGTCGAAAACATGGCGTATCACCACGGCAATCTGAAGCAGGCGCTCCTCGAACGGGCCGCCGAGGTCATCGCGGAGAGCGGCCTCGAAGGGCTCAGCCTGCGCGGTCTCGCGCGGGATCTCGAGGTCTCCCACGCGGCCCCGCGGCGACATTTCCAGGACCGGGACGCGCTGATCGCCGAGCTCGCGAAAGAGGGGTTCCGCCGGATCGTCGAAGCGATGAACGCCGGGGCCGACGCGGCCGGGCCGGATCCGGTCGCGCGCTATCGCGCGCTGGGCCGCGCCTACGTGCGCTTCGCCCGGGAGGACCCGGCCTTCTTCCACGCGCTGAACCACCCACAGGTCCGGCGCATCCGGGACGAAGAGCTGCGCGACGTCGAGGCGGAGTGGTTCGCGACGCTGCGCGAAGGGGCCGCAGCGGCGCAGCGGGCCGGATGGCATCCGGAGGCGAGTCCCGAGGCGCTCGTCGCGTTCAGCGTCGCCGGTGCGATGGGGGCCGCGGCGCTCTTCTCGGGCGGGAGCTGGACGTCGTACCTCGAGACCGTCGACGTCGAGGCGCTCGCCGACGACGTACTGGATCTGATCGTCGACCGGACCCGGGCGACGGCGCTCGGAACGCTCGGCGACGACGCGGAAGCGGAATCGGACGGATCGGACAGATCGGAGAGATCGGACAGGAGGGCTTCGTGAAGCTCATGCAGGGAATCAGGTTCCTGGGAGAGTGGGGCGCGGTGTTGTTCGGCGTCGGCTTCCTCGCGCCCTTGATCGCGCAATCGATGGATGCCCTCGAGGTCTCGGCACCCTTCGGCCTCTCGACGCTCGCGTTCGGTCTGGTCGTCGGCCCGACCGCCGGACTCGTCGCGAAGCTGCGGGGGAGCTGGGTATGAGCGCCTCCGCCGAATCGGCCCCGCGTCGTCCCTCCGGCAAGACGGACCGCGAGCTGCTGCGCGAAGAGCAGGCGATCGCGCGACGTTTCATGGGGCGCGTGCCCTGGGAGATGGTCGCCTGGGGAATCGGGAACTTCCTCCTCTGGCTCTCCCTCTGGCCGCTGGTCCTGCTGGGCGTGCTGCCGCTCTGGCTGGGCTTCGTCGTGTCGACGATCTGTTGCGCGCTGGCCTATCTCCCTTCCCACGAAGCGCAGCACTCGATCATCGCGGCGGAAGGCGAGAAGCTCCGCTGGCTCAACGAGCTCGTCGGTCACGTCTCGACGATTCCGCTGGTCTTTCCCTATCGGATCGCCTGGATCACCCACCGGGTCCATCACGCCTACTCGAACGATCCCGAGCGGGACCCCGACATCGGGAGCCAGGGGGGAACCTGGTGGCAGGCCGCGTACAACAGCCTCCGTGAGCGTCAGCCGATGAACGACGGCATGTACGCGAAGACGCTTCGAGAGACCGACGACCCGAATCGGGATCGTGCGTTCTTCGAGGGCCTCGCCCTCAAGCTCGTGCATTTCGGGACGCTCACCGCCTTCGCCTGGTCGGGGTACGCGATCGAGGCCGCGCTCCTCTGGTGGCTCCCGCGTCACATCGGGTTCATGTACCTGATCGTCTTCCTCAGCTGGGCGCCGCACCATCCCATGAAGGAGACGGGGCGCTACCGCGACACGCGCGCATGGACGTCTCCGATCGGCACGCTCCTCTCGCTCGGGATGGAGTTCCACATCGTCCATCACCTCTATCCCAGGATTCCGCTGATCGACACGCCGAAGGCCTGGCGCGCCCTCGAGCCGATCCTGATCGAGCGGGGGATCCGAGACGACCGCGACGTGGCGTGGTCCGGGCAACGCGTAGAAGCGCCCGGCGCGGGCGCCGCCTAGCACCAGCCCCGTTCACCCGGCGTCCGGGAGATCCTCGCCGTCCGGGCCGCGGGGGCGTCCGAGCGGGGCAGCTCGAGGAGTCGGAGCAGCGTCTCGAGGGCGCGCTCGACCCGCGCCCGGTCGCCGCTCGCGAGCAGATCGAGGTGGAGTCCGCGAATCGCCGCGAGCAGGAGCGTCGCGGATTCGTCGTCCGCGAGATGCGGCCGGTCTTCTTCGAAGATCGCCTGGATCACTACGATCCAACGATGGAGCGCATCGTCGAGGAACTCGGCGTGGGTCTCGGGATCGCGGAGCGAGGTGACGTAGGCCTCGTAGAAGAGCTTGAACCAATCGTGGGTATCGAGCGCGGTGATGTTCTTCCAGACCGCCCGTGCGAGGTCGGGGACGTCGGGCCGCGAGTCGGGATCACCGATCATCCCTTCGACCAGCCCGTACTGGTAGTCGCGCAGCTGGTGGAGCACCTCGAGGACGAGCGCGTCGCGGGAGCCGAAGTGGTAGAGCAACGTGCGATGGCTGACGCCCGCCGCGGCGGCGAGGTCGCGAAGACCCGTTCCTGCGAGCCCCGAGCGCGCCAGCCTGGCGGTCACCCGTCGGAGGATGCGTTCGCGCGTCGATTCGGATTGATCGTCCACTGAACCGGGAGGTACAGCACGCGAGCGCGGGGCCGCAACGTGCGGCGAACGCTCCGGCGGGCGCAGCGCCGCCGCCGGCGCGAGCCGATCGTGGAATTTCCCCATCCGTTTCGGGGGCTTGGCTCCGTATTCGCAATTTCGGCTGCAAACCTGCGACGAAGCGACTAGAATGAACGCCGACCGGGGGCATCTGTTCTCTGGGGCCGGACACTGAATCCGCCGCCGCCCTTCGCCTCGGGTCGCCCGTTTCGCTTCCTGCTCCGATCGAGCACCGCCTGCGAAGGGCTCACGCCGGAATTCCGACCGGCGCGTCCCCGGCCGGGCCTGGAGGCGGAGCGGTCGCCGTCATCGCGCGCTCCGGGCGAGATCCGCCCGTGGATTCGCGTGTCGCGCCAAGCGAGGATCGATCGTTGACTGCCCGTCCGACGAAGGCCGCACCCGCCAAGAAGGCTGCGAAGAAGAAGGCTGCCCGGAAGAAGGCCGCCGCCAGCAAGTCCGCGGCGAAGAAGAAGTCCGCAGCGAAGAAGGCCGCGAAGAAGAAAGCGGCCAGCAAGAAGGCTGCGAAGAAGAAGGCCGCCCGGAAGAAGGCGGCGAAGAAGAAGTCGCCGAAGAAGGCCGCCTCGTCGCGGACGACGCGTGCGACTCGCGAGGCCGATGACGCGGTCGCGGTCGAGGCGGTGGCCGACTCCGCGCCGTCCGAGGCGGTGGTCGTCGATCCTGATCCCGATCCCGAAGGCCCGACATCCGAGGTGCCGGAACCGCTCTTGCTCTCGGAAGAGGAGGACGACACGCCGATCTCGATCCTGGCGCTCTCCGACGACGACGATCTCGAGACGCTCGGCGTCTTCGATCTCGATGACGACGACGAAGAAGACGACGAGGATTCGGCCGCGTCGACGTCTGCGCGCGATGACTCGGACGACGACGAGGAAGCGCCTTCGCCCGAGCCCGTCTGGCCGCCCGAGACGATCGAAGAAGCGGCGCACTTCTTCGGCGTCGATGGCCTCTATCCGGAACAGCAGGAAGTGATCGAGCACGCGCTGGAGGGAGGCGACGCACTCGTCGTCCTGCCGACCGGCTACGGCAAATCGGCCTGCTTCCAGATCCCGTCGCTGCTGCTCCCGAAGCCCGTGGTCGTGATCTCGCCGCTCCTCGCGCTGATCGAGGATCAGGTCAAGAACATGGAGGCGCGCGGGATTCCCGTCGTGCGCTTCGACGGGACGGTTCGCGGCAAGGCCCGCGCCGCTGCCCTCGAGCGGATCGCCGAAGGCGGCCGGCTCCTGGTGATGACCACCCCGGAGTCCCTCGCCAGCGACGAGCTCCTCGTCTCCCTCTTCAAGAGCGGGATCTCCCTCTTCGCGATCGACGAGGCGCATTGTGCGTCGGAGTGGGGGCACGACTTCCGTCCCGCCTATCTCCGGATCGGCACGCTCCTCGAGCGCTACGGCCGTCCGCCGATCATGGCACTCACGGCCACGGCGACGGAGAACGTTCGCGAGGACCTGGTCCGGATCCTCGGGCTGCGCGACCCGCTCGAGGTCGTCGCCTCGCCCCACCGCGCGAACCTCTGCTTCGAGGTCATCGAGTGCGCGGGCGACGCCCGCTTGCGCGCGCTGGGTCGCCTGGTGATCCGCCTGCGTCGCCCGGGGATCATCTACTGCTCGACCACCCGTGACGTGGACACGGTCTACGGCGCCCTCAAGCAGATGAAGATTCCCGTGAACCGGTATCACGGCGGCATGAACGCCAGCGACCGCAAGGCGCAGCAGGAGCAGTTCATGAAGCGCGGCCGACGCAACGTCATGGTCGCGACGAGCGCCTTCGGTCTGGGGATCGACAAGCAGGATTTCCGCTACGTCATCCACTTCCAGACGCCGGCCTCGATCGAGCAGTACGTGCAGGAGGCGGGGCGCGTGGGCCGCGACGGCAAACGTGCGAACTGCATCCTGCTTCACGACATGGTCGACCGGAACATCCACGAGTTCCTGCTCAACCAGAGCCGCACGAGCCCGACACAGCTCTATCAGGTGGCGGCGGCCCTCGCGGAGTACGTGGAAGAGGGGCGCGAGCCGGACTCGATCGAGCTGGCGGCAGCGGCCCGGGTCGCCCAGCGCGTGACGCAGGCCGTGGTCGCGATGTTCGAGACGGCCGGTCTCGTGCACATCCATCCGGACAAGTCGATCGAGGCGCTGGTCGACCACGACGAGCTCAAGCATTCCGCCAAGCGTCTCTCGGAGCAGCTCCGGACGCTCCGCAAGCAGGACGCGGAGCGCCTCGATGCGATCGATCGCTATGCGATCGCCGAGCGCTGTCGGGGCGAGCTCTTCGGCGAGTATTTCGGGATCCCGATGGAAGAGGAATGCGGCGTGTGCGACGTCTGTCGACGTGCACCGGCGCGACCGTCCTCGTTCTTCGACCCGATCCGAAAGAAGAAGGCCGCGAAGAAGAAGAAGAAGCGCGCGGCCAAGAAGAAGCGCGGCGGACGCCGGACGCGGGGCGGGCGGGGACGCCGGACCCGTGGAGGCGAACGCGAACGCGCCGCGGCCTCCGCCGAGGGTGAAGCCGCGGTCGCGAACGGCGCGGCGGCGGGAGGAGAAGCAGCCCGCTCGGAGGGCCGGTCGGGACGCCGCCGGCGCCGCCGCGGCGGACAGCGGCGACGGAGTGGGACGCAGGCCCGGAGTGCCGACGGCGAGAGCGCCGGCCAGAGCCAGGGCGGCAAGTCGGCCGGCCGGAGCGACGCGGCCGGGAACGACGGTTCGAAGAAGGCCGGCGCGCGGCGTCGGCGTCGGCGCGGAGGCCGCGGTCGGGGCCGCGGATCGCGACCGGGCGGACCGTCGGGCAGCGCGAGCCCGCAGGCGCCGGAATAGGCGAAGCGCGCGACCGTTCAGCGCCGCCAGTCCGTGGCCGGCGCGAGCCGGCGGACGAACGGAGAGAGCGCGCGGCTCAGTCGGTCGGGGGCCGCGGCCGCATCGGCCTCGGCGCGCGGGCGTCGGATCCGTCCTCGTCCTTCACGATCCGGGTCGCCATCGCGAGCATCGAGGCGACGTCGCTCAGGTTCGCCGGGATCACGAGGCTGTTGCCTTCCTTCGCGAGCTCGCCGAATTGTGCGACGTACTGCTCGGCGACGCGGAGCTGCATCGCTTCTCGCCCGCCGGGCGCCTCGACGGCGGAGGCGACCTCGCGAAGACCCGTGGCCGTCGCCGTCGCGACCGCTTCGATCGCCGCGGCCTCGCCCTGGGCCTCGTTGATCTGCTGCTCGCGCTTCGCCTCGGACTCCTTGATGACCTTCTGCTTCTGGCCTTCGGCGCGGTTGATCTCCGCGTCGCGCACGCCTTCGGATTCGAGGACCACCGCGCGCTTCTCGCGCTCCGCGCGCATCTGCTTCTCCATCGCTTCGATCACGTCGGCGGGCGGGTTGATGTTGCGGATCTCGTAGCGGAGGACCTTCACGCCCCAGGGATCGCTCGCGACGTCCACCTCGCTGACGACGTTGCCGTTGATCAGCGCGCGCTCTTCGAAGGTCCGGTCCAGATCGATCTTGCCGATCTCGCTGCGAAGCGTCGTCTGCGCGAGCTGCACGATCGCGAAGATGTAGTCCTGGATGCCGTAGGAGGCGCGCTCGGGGTCGAGGATCTGCATGTAGAGCACGCCGTCGACGCCGACCTGCACGTTGTCCTTCGTGATGCAGATCTGCTCGGGGATGTCGATCGCCATCTCCTTGAGCGAGTGCTTGTAGGCGATGCGTTCGATGAAGGGAATCAGGATGTGGAAGCCGGCGCGAAGGGTCCGGCTGTATTTCCCGAGGTTCTCGATCACGTAGGCGTGCTGTTGGGGGACGATCGTCGCGGTCTTCGCGATCACGACGATCGCGAGGACGACGAGTCCGATGACGGCGATGGTGAAGAGTTCCATGAGGGCGATCTCCTGGTTCGGGACTCCGAGCCGGTGGTGAGAGTGTCCGCCGACCTCGAGCGCGAGTCGTCTCGGCGGAGGGGGGCGAGGCCTACTCGGCGCGGACGTCCACGACGAGCCCTTCCGTACGTTCGACGATGCAGGCGCCCCCGGCCGCGATCGGGGCGTCACCGACGTTTCGGGCCGTCCAGGTCGAGCCGCGGAGCGCGATCGGGCCGCGGTCTCCCGGGGCGATCGCCGCCTCCGCGATTCCCCGGTCGCCGGTCGGGCCTTCGCGGATCTCGCCCTGCGCCGGGGGGCGCAGGCGGCCGTAGAGCGCGGGACGGAAGAAGGCGAACGAAGCGGTGGCGAGCAGTGCGAAGAGCAACCACTGACCCCAGATCGGCAGGTCCACCCCACCGAGCACGGCGAGCCCGGTCAGGAGCGCGGAGATCCCGAGGAAGACCAGATAGAACTCGAGATCGACGATCGCCATCTCGGCGACGAGCAGCAGCGCGCCGACGGTGACCCAACCCCACCAGGGCATGCGATCCTCCTTCGGTAGGGACGCGGACCGAACATAACATAGGAAGGCCGTGTCCCGGATCGGTCGGACGGGGGAGGGGGCTAGCGGAACGGAAAGGGCGCGCCCGCGTCGCTCGTCAGGCACCAGGTCGCGAGACTCGCCGCCCCGGTTCCGAGCACGACCAGCACGAAGACGAGGGCGAGCACCGCCGCGAAGCAGCGCAGGGCGATCGGGTAGCGCCGCGGTGCGCGCGCGAAGTCGTCGGGGACTTCGGTCACGCCGACGGCGTTCACGCGGGGCGGCTCGATCGGGGTCGGCTCAGTCGGCTCGCTCGGCATGGTCGAGACTACGCGCGGCACGGCATGGCGGTTACGCGAGCCCCTGTCCGCGCAGGAGCTCGCCGTAGAAGCCGATCGCGATGGAGACGGTCACGCCGGTCAGCATCAGGCCCGCGCGCTCCGGGTCGTCGGGGAAGTCGAGCGCGAAATGTGCCCGGTCCTTCCGGTCCGCGAACCGGAAGAGGAAGTAGTGGGCCGGGTCGGTCAGGGCCGACAGGGGCACCTCGGCGATGGTCTCGACCTCGCCCGGCTGGGGACGGAGGTCGATCGGCGGGCGGACGAGGGCGACGGTCGGCGCGACGCGGAAGCCGCTGTGGCTCACGTAGTCGCCGAGGCGTCCGATTACCTCGACGCGACCCGGGTCGAGGCCGATCTCTTCCTCCGCCTCGCGGATCGCCGTGTCGATCGGCGTCGCGTCGCCGCGGTCGGCGCGTCCTCCCGGAAAGACCCAGTGGCCGGGGAACGAGATCCCGTGATGGCGCTGGGTGACGATCAGTGTCGGCTCCGGCTCGCGCAGCACGACGCCCAGCAGAACCGAAGCCGGCATCGCCTTCGCGCGCGCCTCGGGCGTGACCCTCGGCTCGAGGTGAGGGTTCTCGAGCTCTCGCGCCTCGAGGCCGACCGGCCCCTCGAAGTGGGCTCGGAGGCAGGACTCGGTCGGTCGCAGCGCCGGTCGCACGAGAGGAGACTCGTGGATGCGGATCTTCTCCGCGGCGTCGAAGCGGCGTCGCTGCTCTGGGTCGATGGTCGGGTTCGACATGGGGCGGCAGGGGGGCGAGACGGGAAGCGGATCGGCGCGATTCGCGATGCGGACGATAACAGCCCGGGGACTCGGCGGAAGCGAGGGTGGGGTAGCGCGCCTCAGCCGGCGAGCTTCCCGCCCGCCTCCATCCAGCGCTTCATGACCTGCTGGGCCTCGCGCGGGTTGTAGAGGTCCTCCTGGAAGGAGAAGAGGCCGTCTCCCGCGTACTCGAGGATCGTCACGCAGCCGAAGCGATGGACCGCTTCACCGCCTGCGGGATCGGGCATGACCTGCCACGGGTAGTAGACGACCCGGTTCCCTTCGATCACGTGCCACTCGACCGGGAAGACCATCATCGGGACGGGCTTCATCACGTCGAGGATCGCCTTCCGGATCGCTTCGCGTCCGTGGAAGGTCCCGAGGTGGTGCTCGACCCAGACGCCGTCCTCGCTGTGGAGGTCGGCCCAGGCGCTCCAGTCGCCGGAGTCGCCGACCTCGACGAAGTGGTGATAGGCGGCCTCGACTTCGGCACGGTCGAAGGTGGGCATGGGGAGAATCTCCTGGGGGCCGCGACGCTCGTCGTCGGGCGTCGCTCCGGTGGTTCGCTCGCAGGGCAGCGTCGAAGCGCTGGTCAGGGTGTACCCCATCACGCCGGGGTTTCCGACCCGCCCCCTTCGCGGCATCCGCGCCCGCGGAGCGCCCTCGAAGCCGGCTATCGTCCCCGTCGCGCATCGACGGCAGCCAGGGGAGAACGCATGGATTTCGGGTTCGTCCTGCCGAACCACGTGGGCGTCGAGGATCCCTACGACGTGATCTCGGTCGGCGTGCATGCCGAGGCCGCGGGCTTCGACTCGCTCTGGGTCAACCACCACGTGATCAACTCGGGCTACGTCCGCGAGCGCCTCGGGACGCGGCCGTATCACGACGCGCTGATCCTGCTCACCTGGCTCGCCTCGAAGACCCACCATGCGCGACTCGGGACGAGCGTGCTCGTCCTGCCCTACCTCCATCCGATGGTCCTGGCGCGCGAGCTCGCCACGCTCGACCAGCTCGCGCAGGGGCGACTCGTCGTCGGCATCGGCGTCGGCAGTCTGCCGGACGAGAACGAGGCGATGGGCGTGCCGTATCGGGGACGCGGGCGCTATGCGGACGAATTCCTGGAAGTGCTGCGGAAGCTCTGGACCGAAGAGGAGGCGACCTTCGACGGGGCGCATTTCGCGTTCGAGGACGTGATCTCCTCGCCGAAGCCCGTCCAGCGACCGCATCCCCCCATCCTCGTCGGGGGCAACAAACGGGCCGCGCTGCGGCGGGTCGCGCGACTGGGGGACGGCTGGCATCCGCTGATGCTCTCACCGGACGGAGTGCGCGATCGGATGACCTATCTACGCGACGAGGCCACCGCGGCAGGCCGTCCCGACGTCGCGCGCCGGGTCTCGGTTCGCGTCGACATGAGTCAGGTCCATCCGGGGAGCATCGCCGAGTACGCGGACGCCGGTGTGGGCGAGCTGGTCGTCGGATTGGGGACCGCGGACGTCGACGCGATTCGCGCGGAGATCGATCGTTTCGCGGTGGCGATGCTCGCCGCGCGCTGATCGACCGGTCCACCCGGGCGATGCGCGCCGCGCCTCGCTCTACGGCCGCGGGCGAGCCTGCTAGGTTGCCCGCATGCAAGGTGCCGACGCTTTCCTGTCGCGAATCGGCCTTCCGAACGCGACGGCCCGGGTCGCCGGCGCCGGCGTATCGCTCGTCGTCCTGCTCGCGCTCGCGGACCTCGACCGCGCGAAGCCGGCCCTCGCCGCCGCCCGCGCCGCGGTGCTCGCCTCCGGCGACCTGCTCTTCGTCGTGTCGGCCAACCTCTGTCTCGTGGTTCTCGCGATCCTCGCCCTCCACCCGATCGGGAAGCTGCGGCTGGGCGCCGACGACGAAGGACCGGAGTTCGGGACGGGCAGCTGGCTCGCGATGCTCTTCTCCGCAGGGCTCGCCTCGGGCGTGCTCTACTGGGCGACGGCGGAGCCCCTCCTGCACGCGGCTTCGAACCCCTTCCTCGCGAGCGACGCCTCGCCCGAGGAGGCAGCACGGTCCGGGCTGCGGATCACGATGTTCCATTGGGGGATCCATGGCTGGGGCTTCTACGTCCTGGCGGCCCTCGCGATCGCGATCCCGGTCCATCGTGCCGGGGCGCCCCTCCGCTTTCGCGAGATCCTCGCCGCGACGCCCGCCGCGACGATGGCGCGCGGGCTCCCCGGCGCGACCCTCGACCTGCTCGCGATCTTCGGGACCGTGTGCGGGGTCGCGACGTCGATCGGCCTCTCGTCGAGCAGCATGCACGCGACGCTGGCCGCGCTCTTCGGTGGAGACGCGAGGGCGCCGCTCGAGGTCGGCGTGCAGGTCGGGATCATCGCCGCGGTCGCGGTGCTCGGGATCGCGTCGGCGCTCTCGGGCGTCGCGCGGGGGATCCGCTGGCTCTCGTCGGTGAACGCCTGGGTGAGCGTCGGATTGATGTTCGCGTTCCTGCTGCTCGGACCGAGCGCCGAGGTGCTCGCATTGATCGGGTCGAGCTTCGTCGACTACGTGGTGTCCGCGCCGTCGCTCGGGCTCTACGTCGGGGAGACGGAGGCGGCGCGGCGTTGGCAGGCGGACTGGACGCTCTTCTACTGGGCCTGGTGGCTCGCGTGGACCCCGTTCGTCTCGCTCTTCATCGCGCGCATCTCCCGCGGACGCACGATCCGCGAGCTCATCGTCGGCGTGACCCTCGCGCCCACGGCGGTGACGCTGGTCTGGATGGGGCTCTTCGGGGGGACGGCGCTCTTCGCGGACCGCGCGGCCGAGGGGGCGGTCTCTCGTGCGGTCGAGACCGACTACGCGCTCGGTCTGGTCGCGGTGATCGAGCAGCTGGCCTCGGGACCGTGGGCGACCGCGCTCGTCGCCGTGTCCTGCTTCCTCCTCTTCACGTGGCTCATCACGAGCCTCGACTCGGCGACGCTCGTGCTCTGCGAGCTGATGGGCACGGCGGGCACGCCCTCGTCCAAGGTCTTCTGGGGAATCGCCGTCGCGGCGGTCGCGGCGATCCTGCTCGTCCTCGGAGGGTTGGGCGCGTTGCAGGCGGCTTCGATCGTGATCGGGCTGCCGCTCGTGATCGTCCAGCTCGCCGCGGCCGGGGTGTTGCTCGCGGCCGCCCTGCGCGGTCGTCTCTGAACCGCGGACGGCTCCGGAGCGGCAGTCGCCAGCGAATTGCGGACCGGGCGCGTTTCGGAGGCGGCGCGGCTCGCGCGCGCGCCGCTCCGGAGGCCCCGATTCCCGATCGCTTGTTCGCCGAGCGGTCTCCTCTACGCTCCCCTCGTCCGGCAAGACCGGGCGTGGGAGGTGGATCGGTGGACGAGCAGAGAGGACGCGCTCGGATCGTGCGGAGTGCCCTGTTCCTGGCGCTCTGGCTCGTGGGCTCGACCGGGTGCAGCGACGAGGCGCCGGATCCCGAGCGCTTCGCCGTGCCGGACGGGCTTGAGACGCCGGCCCGAGCGCCCTGCGCCCACCGCGACGAACGGAAGATGGCGCTCTGGGGCGATCTCCACGTGCATACGATGCTGTCGTCGGATGCCTGGAACTACGACCTCCGGGTCCGGCCCGACGGGGCCTATCGATACGCGTTCGGAGGGGAGATCCTGCTGCCGCCGAACGACGCGAACGGGCAGGGGACACGCCGGGCGCGGATCGACCGGCCGCTGGACTTCGCCGCCGTCACGGATCACGCGGAGTTCCTCGGCGAGCAGCTCCTCTGCACCGACGAGATCTCGCCCGCCTACTACACCGAAACGTGCCGGGCGATCCGGGACGCGACCGCGCCGACGGACTCGCCCCTCGGCTTCAAGATCATGCACCCGTTCCCGTCGAGAGAGGTCGAGATCTGCGGCGAGGATGGCGCGCGATGTGCGGCGGCCCTGGAGAAGGGTTGGGCGGAGACGATCGCCGCCGCGGAGAAGTGGAACGACACGAGCGCCGCGTGCGAGCGGACGACCTTCATCGCGTACGAGTACAGCTCCTTCCGACTCGGCTCGAACCTCCATCGCAACGTGATCTTTCGAGGCAGCGCCGTCCCGAAGCGGCCCGTCAGCTACATGGACGTCCAGCGGGAGTGGGAGCTCTGGTCGCTGCTCGACACCGGGTGCAACGAGTCCGGGTCCGGCTGCGAGGCGATCGCGATCCCGCACAACTCGAACATCAGCAACGGTCGCATGTTCAACGTCGACTACCCGGGCACGAACTCCTCCGAAGAGGAGGCCGCCCGTGCGCGGCTGCGGATCCGGATCGAGCCGATCGTCGAGATCATGCAGCACAAGGGGGACTCGGAGTGCCGCCGCGGCGTGCCCGGCGTGATCGGGGTCGACGACGCACTCTGCGACTTCGAGAAGTTCGAGAACAGCGCCTTCCGCGCCCGCAATGGCGACGATCCACCGGGCGAATGCTACGACGGCTTCCTGCAGGACACGGTGCCGCACCTCGGCCCGAACTGTCTCTCACGTCGAAGCTACGTCCGTTATGCGCTCGCGGAGGGCCTCGCCGAGGAAGCGCGGATCGGGGTGAACCCCTTCAAGTTCGGCCTGATGGCGAGCACGGACACCCACAACGCGATGGCCGGCGGCGTCGAGGAGCGGAGCTGGCCGGGCCACCTGGGGATCGCCGACGGCTCGCCCGAGGCGAGGCTGCGGTCCGGCGATTCGGGGATGGGCAACTACAGCAACGGTCCCGGCGGTCTGATCGGGGTCTGGGCCGAAGAGAACGCGCGCGACGCGATCTTCGATGCGATGCAGCGCAAGGAGGTCTTCGGGACGAGCGGCCCGCGGATCGAGCCGCGCTTCTACGGGGGCTGGGGACTCCAGCCGGGACTCTGCGGCGGGGAAGACGTGGTGGGGGACGTGCTCGGACGCGGCGACCTGGCGGTCCCGATGGGCGGCGATTTGCCGAAACGAGTGGGCGAGGGCGGCCCGACCTTCGCGGTGTGGGCGCGCCGGGATCTCTTCTCCAGCGCCTCCAGATCGTGAAGGGCTGGGTCGACGACGACGGCGACGTGCACGAATCGGTGGTCGACGTGGCCGGTGGGCCGAACGGCGCCGACGTCGACCCGGCGACCTGTGCGCCGCGAGGGCCGGGGCACGACGCGCTCTGCGGCGTCTGGCGCGACCCGGATTTCGATCCCGCGCGTCGAGCGGTCTACTACGCGCGCGCGGTCGAGAACCCGAGCTGCCGCTACCACACCTGGCAATGCCTCGAGCTGCCCGGGGGCGACCGGCCGGCGGGTTGCGACGACGACCTGATGCAGGACGTCCAGCAGGAGCGCGCCTGGACCTCGCCGATCTGGTACACGCCAGAAGCCAGCTGACCGATGCGGCTACTTTCGGCTCGGGGAGCGGTCGCGTTCCGCCGACAGGAACCCTGAAGTAGAGTGACGATCGGTCGGGCGCGTGGGTCCGACGTCCGTCCGATCCGTCCGCCCGCAGGAGACCGCCCGATGGCCGCCGCCCCCGATCTCATCGAATCCCTCCATCTCGTCGAGCCCGAGAGCTATGCCGAGCGGGGTTACCCGCACGGCGAATGGGCGGCGCTCCGCGAGGCCGCGCCGATCGAACGCTTCGAGCCGGAGGGGTGGCCGCCGTTCTGGGCCGTCACGCGCTACGCGGACATCGTGCAGATCTCGAAGAACCCGCAGTCCTTCCTCAACAAGGACGGGATCAACTTCGAGCGACTCGACGGACTCGATCGCGAACGGTCCGGCGTCCAGATGCGCACGATCATCGAGATGGACAACCCCGACCACCGCAAGTACCGCGCCGTCGCGAGCCGATTCTTCACGCCGCGGAGCCTCGGGCGCTGGGACGGGATGATCGAGCAGGTCGCGGTTCGACTCGTCGACGCGCTCGGCGAAGAGGGCGAAGCGGATTGGGTCACCGACGTGGCCTCCCTCCACCCGCTCGCGGTCATCTGTCGGATCCTCGGTGCGCCCGAAGAAGACGAGCCCTTCGTACTCAAGACGACGAACGAGATCTTCGGCCGTGACGATCCGGAGTTCCAACGGCCCGGCATGAGCGCGCAGGAGTCGGTGATGTCGGCGGCGATGGATTTCGCCGGCTACTTCCAGAAGATCCTCGACGACCGGCGCAAGACGCCCCAGGACGACCTGGTCTCCCTCTTCGCCAACGCGCGGGTCGACGGCGAGCCGATGAACGAGATCGACACGCTGGGCTACTGCCTCGTGATGTTCATCGCCGGTCACGAGACGACCCGCGGCGGGCTCACCGGGGGCATGAAGGCGCTGCTCGACCATCCGGACCAGCTGGCGAAGTGGAAGACGGATCCGGCGGGCTACACGAAGTCGGGCGTCGAGGAGATCCTCCGCTACGTCACGCCGGTGAACTCCATGGCGCGCACGGTCGCCTCCGACATCGAGATCGGCGGACGCCGGATGAGCGCCGGAGACCGGCTCGTCATGTACTACGCGTCGGCGAATCGCGACGAAGACGTGTTCGAGGCGCCGAACGCGTTCCGGATCGACCGCCACCCGAACCCCCACCTCGCCTTCGGCATCGGTGAGCATTTCTGTCTCGGTGCACATCTCGCACGCAAGACCCAGCAGTCGATGTTCCGGGAGTTCGTCTCGCGGGTGGAGCACGTGGAGCAGGTCGGAGCGGCCGAACGCACGGCCTCCAACCTGGTCCCCGGCCTCAAGCACCTGCCGATCCGCTATCGCCTTCGCCCGCACGCCGACTAGCGTGTGCAGGGAACGCGCAAGTGCGTAGGTAAAGTCGCGATGCGCGACCGTGAAGGGGTTCACACGACGACCCGGGTTCATGTTTCCTTCGGGGGGAACCCGGCACGGGCGCGCTTCGTCGAGGAAACTTCTCGCGGAATGCCCGCCGACGCGGTGCGGGCACGAAGGCGCTCCGGTATTCTGCGAAGGCTGACGCAGGCTGAGCGAGCCGCGGACAGCTCGACCGAGAGATGCCGAAGACCATGTTCAAGCTGAATTCCCTCGCCGCGCTCGTCGCGGCCACCTCGTCGATCCTCCTCCTTTCGGTGAGCCAGGCCCACGCGCTCTACATCGACTTCGCGGACTACCGCGGCGCCGAGTCGGGGAACGCCGCGGAGCTCACCTTCGAGGGGCTGTCGATCTCGATCACCGCCGCGCCCAGCGACTACGACCTGCGCATCACGGAGGCCGGGCTCGGCGTCCGCTGTACCGACGGGTTCTTCGCCTGCCTCGGCAACCAGGGCGACCAGATCGACGCCGAGTGGGGCGAGTCGATCTCGATCTCCTTCCTCGATGGTCCCGTAATGGTGAACTCGGTGGACTTCGACGAGATCTTCCTCGGTGAGACCGCCGTGGTGCAGGCCGACGCGTCGCCGTCCGTCGAGGTGCGCGGGACCGCGTGGCGAGCGCGCGATGCCAGCGCCTCCGCCGACCTGGCGGGGGTCGTGACGTCTCGGCTCACGATCTCGACCTCCGGGCTCTTCAGCGACACGTCGGTGCGCGGGATCGACTTCGACGTGCTGGGCGACGTCGGCACGGTCACCCCGGTCGACCCGCAGCGGCCGACGAGCCCGATTCCGGAGCCGGCGTCCGCGCTGCTCTTCGGGGCGGGGCTCGCGACCGCGGGGCTCGCCCGCAAGCGATAGCGCCGCCGGATCGCGTCCGAGGCACCGCATCGAATCATCCCTGCCCGGGTCCTCCGGGCAGGGATTTTCTTTTTGGGCCGCGCGTTCCGTGACCCGTGCCCCGACGGCGCCCGCCCCGCGAAGCGGATCGCCGACGCGCCTCGCCCCAGGACGGCGTTGTGTGCCAAAATGTCTCGGATGTGCCTTCCTTGCACCGGGCCGGCCGCGAGATCGCCCTCAGCGGAGCCAGAGCGGGCACGGCATCTGCATTTCCGGTTGGGGACGTGGCGGGATACGCCCGGTGGTGGAACGAGGGGAGAGCCCGTGATTCGAAAGATCCTGGTGGTGGACGACGACCCGGTCATGCGGGAGATGGTGGAGGAGATGCTCTCGAGCCACGGCTACCCGGTGGTCGTGGCGGCCTCCGCAGCGGAGGCCCTCGAGGCGGCGGACGCCGAGCCCGACTTCGGTTGCGTCGTGACGGATCTCCAGATGCCCGGCATGGACGGGCTCGAGCTGCTCGGCGCGCTGCGCGAGCGTCATCCCGCGACGCCGGTGGTGATGATGACGAGCTTCGGATCCGTGGAGACGGCGGTCGAGGCGATGCGGCTCGGTGCGCACGACTTCGTGACGAAGCCCTTCCAGGCGGAGCGCTTGCTGCTCACCCTCGAGCGCGCGCTCGAGAACCGCGCGCTGGTCGACGAGAACCGGCGGCTCCGTGCGGCTGCGGAGCGCACGGCGTCCTTCGGTGACCTGGTCGGCAAGAGCCTCGCGATGAACGAGATCTACGCGCTCATCCGCAAGATCGCGAACAACCGGAGCAACGTCCTGATCACCGGCGAGAGCGGCACGGGCAAGGAGGTCGTGGCGCGCACGGTCCACATGACCGGCGCGCGAGCCGACGGTCCCTTCGTCCCGATCAACTGTACGGCGATGCCGGAGGGGCTGCTCGAGAGCGAGCTCTTCGGCCACGTTCGCGGCGCCTTCACCGGCGCGAACACGAACAAGAAGGGGCTCTTCGAGGCGGCCAACGGAGGCACGCTCTTCCTGGACGAGATCGGCGACATGTCCCCGACGCTCCAGGGGAAGCTGCTTCGCGTGATCCAGGATCAGGAGATCCGACCAGTCGGCGGAACGCAGTCGATCAAGGTCGACGTGCGACTCGTCTCCGCGACCAATCGCGACCTGCGGGCGGACATCGCCGAGGGGCTGTTCCGGGAGGACCTCTTCTACCGGCTGAACGTGATCCCGATCCACATTCCGCCGCTTAGGGAGCGACCGGAGGACATTCCGCCGCTGGCGCAGGCGTTCGTCGCGCGGCTCTCGGAGGGGAGGCCCTGCACGCTCTCCGAGAACGCGATGCGAAAGCTGTGTCGCTCGCCCTGGCCGGGGAACGCCCGTGAGCTGCAGAACTGCCTGGAACGGAGCCTCGCGCTCGCCGACGGATCGGAGATCCACGCGAGCGACATCCTGATCCCGGACGATCCGATGCAGGGTGACGGAAGCCTCGAGGAGTCGATCGCCCAGCTCGCGCGCCAGCGGGGGCTCTCGCTCTCGGAGCTCGGGGATCTCTACGTGGAGGCGGTGCTCGAGGCGACCAATGGCCGGAAGAGCGAGGCCGCCCGGATTCTCGGCGTCAATCGGCGGACGCTCTATCGCCGGGAAGAGCGCCGTGCGCGGGAGGAGGCGGACGCGCCCGCGCGACGCGCGAGCTGATCGCGTCTCCCGCTGCCCCCGTTTTTCGAACGAATTGGCGCGGTCGTCTGTACATCGAGCCGGCGGTGCCTAACGTTTCCGGGAGATGGACCGAGAAGCCCTGGAAACCGCTGAGCGCCTGGAAGCGATCGTCGAGTCCGCCGTCGACGGGATCATTTCGATCGACGAGTTCGGGACGATCGAATCCGCGAACAAGGCGGCGGTCGACATCTTCGGCCATTCGCGCGACGAGCTGATCGGTTCGCCGATCACGCTCCTCATGCCGTCGCCGTATCGCGAGGAGCACCAGGGCTACGTCGAGCACTACCTCGAGACCGGGGACGCGCGGATCATCGGTCAGGGTCGCGAGGTCACCGGGCTTCGCAAGGACGGGACGGAGTTCCCGCTCTATCTGGCCGTGAGCGAAGGGCGTCACCGCGAGAGCCGCGTCTTCACGGGCATCGTGCGGGACCTCTCGGCGCTCCGACTCGCGGAGGAGCGCGCGCGCTCCGCCGAGCAGCTCGCGTCGCTCTCGTTGCTCACGGCGGGAATCGCGCACGACATCGGGACGCCGATGAACGTGATCCTCGGCTACGCCGACATGCTGAAGGATTCGCTGTCGAACGAGAAGGATCGGCGGCGGGCGGAGATCATCTCCGAGCAGGTACGGCGCGTGACGAACCTGATCGAGACGCTGCTCAACATCGCCCGCCCCCACGAGATGATTCGCGCGCCGATCCTCGCTGCCGACGTCATGGATCATGCGCTCGACTTCTTTCGCGAGAAGCTGAAGTCCCGGGGCGTCGAGGTGGATCGAAGCTACGTCGATCGAGGCGAGATCCTGGGAGACAAGGACCGCCTCGAGCAGACCTTCCTCAACCTGATCGTGAATGCGGCGGACGCGATGCCGCGGGGCGGGAAGCTCTCGGTCTCGGTCGAGACCGGCGAGGACGGCTGGATCGAGATCGCCCTGCGCGACACCGGAGAGGGGATCGAGGAGGACATGCTCGAGCGGATCTTCGAGCCCTTCCACTCGACCAAGGCCCGCGGCGAGGGAACGGGACTCGGGCTGGTCGTCTGCCGCTCGATCGTGCTCGCCCACCACGGGACGATCGGCGTCGACAGCGAGCCGGGGCAGGGGACGCGCTTCCTGCTCCGCTTCCCGCCGCGCGAGATGGCGGACAGCCTGGCCCGCGAGACCTGAGCGGACGCCCACGAGGCCGAGGCGCTCGACCACCGCCTGTGGCGCGATGACTCAACCGCGCCGCGGGGCTCGGGCGAGGCGCAACAAGCCGGCTCTTCCCTCGGCACGCCGCTTGCGAAGTCCTGGTCCAGGACCGCCAGTCAGCGTAGGCGGTTCGGGAGGCGAGCATGGCGAAGACGATCCTGGTCCCGATCGATTTCTCCGAGGCATCGGGCGCGGCGGTGCGGCGCGCGCGAGCCATCGCGCGCTCGACCGGCGCGGGTCTGCGCCTGCTCCACGCCTGCCCGGCGCCGACCGACGACCTCGACCCGCGCCTCGCGGAGCAGCTGACCGAGGAGCTGCGGCGGGGCGCGAAGCTTCGTCTGGCCAGCTTCGCGGGAAGCTTCGACGATGGCCGGGTTCCGGTGACGACGGTCTTCGAGGAGGCGGATCCGTCGCGGGCGATCCGCGACGCCGCGGAGGCCGACGACGTTTCGCTGATCGTGATGGGCTCCCACGGGCGTCGCGGCATCGACCGCCTGTTGCTCGGCAGCGTCGCCGCGCGGGTCGTCCAGCGCGCTCCGAAGCCGGTGCTCGTGGTCCGCGGTGAACATCCCGCGGAGGACGACGGGCCGTCTCTGCGTTCGATCCTGCTCGCGACGGATTTCTCGGAGAAGGCGGCGGCGGTCGAGCCGGAGGTCGCCGAGTGGGCCGTTCGCTTCGGTGCCGAGGTCGAGGTGCTGCACGTGATCCGCGAGACGTCGGTCCTGCTCGCGCCCTACGCGGTGACGGGATCGAGCGACTTCGAGGGCGAGATGTTCGAGGCGGCCGAGTCTCGGATAGAGGGGGTCCTCCGACGCCTGCGCGAACGCGGCGTCAAGGCCAAGGCGAAGATCGTCTACGGCGTGCCCGCCGAGGAGATCCTGCGTCGCGCCGAGGGGACCAACGTCGACCTGGTCGCCGTCGGGACGCGAGGCTACTCGGGGATCCAGCGCTTCCTGCTCGGGAGCGTCGCGCAACGGGTCCTGACGCAGGCGCACTGCGACGTCCTCGTGGACGCCGGGAGCGAACGGTCGACCGAGTCCACGTCCGCCGACCCGGCGGCCTAGATCGAGCGGGCGCGGCCCGCGGCGGGACGCCGCGTCCGGGGTGGGCGCCGTCCGCGAGACGTCCGAGGAGGAATGAGGATGAAGACCGACGCGCAGCTGGGCGAGGCGGGTGAACGAATCCGGATGCGCTCCCACGAACGCAGGATCGAGGGGCAACACGCTCGACTGGACGACTTCGCACACGACGTCCACGAGGCCCTCGACAAGGAGGGCGCGACGGGGGCGATCGACGACTTCGAGCTCTACGTGGCGGCGTTCGAGGCGCACATGCGCCTCGAAGAGGAGGTGACCTTTCCGCGCCTCCACGGACTCCGGCCGGATCTCGAGGCCCGGCTCACGGCGCTCATGCGAGAGCACGACGTCCTGCGGAGCGAGCTCGTCGCGATCGACACGCAGCTCCAGGAGGGCGACGAGAGCGGGGCCCGGCTGCGTTTCGAAGCGCTCGCGCGGCGGATCGAAGGGCACGAGGCGCAGGAGGAAGAGCTCCTCGCGCTCGTGGGCGAAGGGCCGATGGTGGCGGTGATGCCGACCGCCTGAGTGCGTCGTGGGTCACCGAATGCGCTTCGCCCGCCTCTCCGGCGGAGGGGAGGCAGGGGACCGGAAAGAGATCGGCGAAGGATCGGCTAAAGAACGGCGAGTGGACGGCCGATCACGAGAGAGCTACACACTGCCTCAGCGGGATTCCCGCCTGGGCGGCGAACCGACCGATGCAGGCCGGTCCAGAAGAGTCTCTGGACGCGACTTGAGCTGCTGAAGAAAGCAGATCGGATCGATCGCCGACCCCACCGGTGAACAGCAGGATCTACCCAAGCTCGCTTCGAGTCGAATCGGATTCGATCGGCGAGCCCCTCCGAGTCGGTAGATCACACCGGACCTTTTCTCCCATCCATCTCCGCACTGTTGTCGGAGATCGACCTCGAGAAGAGTCGTGCGCGTGCGCCTAGGGGGCGGCGCTCACGACGGAGTATCATCTTGTCCAGCGCACTCGCGCATTCCGAATCCACGACCGACGACTTCGGTCAATTCTCTTTCCATCCGTCCCTCGAGAAGGGACTCGCCCGGGCCGGCTTCGAGACGCCGCGCCCGATCCAACGCGAAACGATCCCCGCGTGCCTCGAAGGCCGCGACGTCATGGGCCTCGCGCAGACGGGAACCGGCAAGACCGCCGCGTTCGCTCTGCCGATCCTCCAGCGCCTGATCGAGGAGCCCGGCCGCGGGCCGCTCGTCATGATCCTCGCCCCGACCCGGGAGCTCGCGATCCAGATCCATGCGGAGATCGAAGAGCTCGCTCGTTTCGCCCGGATCGGCGTCAGCACGCTGATCGGCGGGGTGCCGATCGGCAAGCAGCTCCGTGAGCTGCGCAACGACCCCGAGATCGTCGTCGGTTGTCCCGGCCGCGTGCTCGACCTGATCCAGCAGCGCGAGCTCGACGTCCGCGGGATCGACACCCTCGTGCTCGACGAAGCGGATCACATGTTCGACATGGGCTTCCTGCCGGATCTGCGGAAGATCCTTCGGGCGCTGCCCGACGATCGTCAGAACCTGCTCTTCTCGGCGACCATGCCCGGAGCGGTTCGCAAGCTCGCGAACGAGATGCTCGACGATCCCTACGTGGTCGAGCTCGCGCCGAGCGCACCGGCGGAACGGATCGAACACGGTCTCTTCGAGACCGATCCGAACCGCAAGACGGGGCTGCTCGACGTCCTGCTGGCGTCCGACGACTGTGGCTCGGCCATCGTCTTCACGCGGACGAAGCACCGCGCCAAGCGCCTCGCCGGTCAGCTCGAGCGCAAGGGGCGCCGCGCCGTCGCGCTCCAGGGGAACATGAGCCAGGCGCAGCGCCAGAAGGCGATGAGCGGCTTCCGCGAGGGTCGCTTCGACGTCCTCGTCGCGACGGACATCGCCGCCCGCGGCATCGACGTCGCGGGGATCGACTACGTCGTCAACTTCGACGTGCCGAACACGCCGGAGACCTACACCCATCGCATCGGTCGCACGGGCCGAGCCGGCGCGGCCGGTCGCGCCATCACGTTCGTGACCCGCGAAGACCGCGGCTGGGTGCGTGACACCGAGCGGATGCTCGGCGAGAAGCTCCAGCGCTTCGACGTGCCGGAGGTCGACGTCTCGGAGGAGGCGCTCGAGCGTCCCGCGCGGCGCGCGCAGGGGCGCGGCGGCTCGGGTCGCGGGGAGCGTCACCGCAGCGGAGGACGCGGCGGATCCGGCAGGAGCAGCAATCGACCCGGCGCGAGCGCGTCGGCGAAGAACGAGGGCGGCTCCGGACGGAACGGCGCTTCGAAGTCCCGATCTCGCAACGCCGCAGGCCAGCGCGATGCGCGATCCGGTCGAGAGGGCGGCGCCCGGTCCGGCGGTCGTCGCCGGCGTGGCGGGCGTCCGGGCGCTTCGCCCCGTGCGTGACGCCGTCTAGACGGCGTAGGGCCCGATCAGCGAGACCAGCACGAAGCTCATCGCCCCCACCAGGGCCGCGGCCGCGAGGCCGACGGCCAGGGGGCGGAGACCCAGGCCGCGCAGACGCGCGAAGCTGGTGCCGAGACCGACCGAGGCCATCGCCACCGTCAGCAGGAGCTTGGCGAGGTCCGTCGTGCTCGCGATGAGCGCGTCCCAGGACGCGCGGGACAGGAGCCCCCGGAAGGGCTCCGGCCCCGCGTCGCCGAGCGTCCGGATCAGGCTCATCGCGATGAAGCCGAACACGAAGAGCGGAATCGCCGCCTTCAGCTGTGAGGCGAGAGACGTGTCGGGGCGCCGCTTGCGAACCGCGAACGCCATCGCGGGGATCACCGCGACCATGAACATGTTGCGTTGGAGCTTCGTCACCGTGGCGGCGTCGAGGGCTTCCGGCGCGCCGAACTGCTCGGCGTAGACGAGGCCCGCCCCCGCCACCTGCGCGGTGTCGTGGACCGCGGTGCCCAGGAAGAGTCCGACGAGCGTCGGGTCCCCGTCGAAGAGGGTGTGCGCGAGGAAGGGGTGGAGCACCAGCGCGACGAGCCCGAAGAGCGTCACGCAGCCCACCGCGTAGCTGACCTCGTCGTCCGTCGCTTCGATCGTGGGGGCGAGGGCGACGATCGCCGAGTTGCCGCAGATCGCGGTCCCGACGGCGATCAGCGTCGCGAGTCGCGGCGGCAGGTGGACGGCGCGGCCGATCCGGGTCACGAGGAGCAAGGCCGTCGCGATGCATCCGATCACGATCGGCAGCGCGACCAGCCCGATGGTTCCCGCCGCGGCGAGGCTCAGGCGGATGCCGAGCAGCGCGACGCCGACCCGGAGCAGGCGTTTCAGCGCGAGGCTCAGGCCCGCTTCGAAGATCGCGGGGAGGCCGATGGAGTTGCGGATCGCGAGGCCGAGCAGGATCGCGACGAGGATGGGGCTCAGCGGAGCGCCCGCGAAGCCCAGCGCGGTCGAGAATCCGTCGGCGACGAGGCCCCCGACCGCGGCGATCGCGAGGGCGAGCGCCACCCCGGGAAGGACCTCCCCGAAGCGCGCGAAGAGGGCATTGCCCACGTGCTGCCAGCGCGCCCAGCGCTCGCGCTCCGCCTCGGTCTCGCCGGGACCGAGCACGTCGGGCAGTCCCTCCAGGCTGTCGAGGTACTGGACGAGATCGGGGTTCGAGTACGGATCGCCGGTGGATCGATTCGGTCGTACCTGATCCAAGCGGACCCCCTCCGCGCGGCTCGCCGTCCGCCGCGCTCGCGCGTCCGGCAGGATAGGGGATCGGCGACGATCGGGCGGCGCTCTAGTCCGGCGGGCGGCTCGCGCCGATCCTGCTGGCCGCGAGGAAGAAGAGACCCCCCGCCACGACCTCGATGGCGACGAACTCGGTCGCGAAGGGCGCTCCGGACACGAGCGCTGCGAGCGATCGTCCGAAGGCCGCGCCGAGGAGGAGGAGGCCCGCGGCACGAAGCCAGGTCGGAGCCTGCCGATAGGCGCCCCAGAGTCCGAAGCCGCCCAGACACAGGAAGAACCCGGTCAGGTCGCCCACCTGCGTGCTCCGGGCCAGGCCGTCGAGCAGCGGCATGCCCAGACCCTCCGCGGCGCTCTTCGCGTCGATGATCCATCCGAGGCCCTGGAAGAGGAAGAGGGCCCCTAGCAGGCCCGCGAGAATCCGGAACGCCATCCTGCGCCTCCACGTCGAAGGGAATCGCGGCAGTCTAGACGTCGCGCGGGACGCCGGCACCCGGCCCGTCGGAACGTCGCGCGGGACGTGAGCGCTTCGGTTCGAGCGTTCTATCGTCCCGGTCCGGTCGCGCTTCCCGCGGCCGTGTCGATCGTGGAGTCGGACGGAGCATGCCGAGCCATCTCGAGGGCAGGGTCATCGTGATCACGGGCGCGGGCGGCGGCTTCGGCCGCCTCGTCGCCGAGAAGGCCGCCGCGCGGGGGGCTGCGATCGTGGCCTCCGACGTCGATCGGACGGGGCTCGACGACACGGTCGCGAGCGTGGAGCGCGCGGGCGGACGGGCCCTCGGCGTCGTCGCCGACGTGACGGATCGAGCCGCCATGCGGGCGCTCGCCGAGGCCGCGGTCGAGCACTTCGGCGCAATCGACGTGATGCTGAACAACGCCGGGGTGATGCCGCTGGCGTTCTTCGCGGATCATGCGGAAGCGGCGGAGGCCTGGGACCGCTGCATCGACATCAATCTGAAGGGCGTGCTCCACGGGATCTGCGCGGTGCACGACGTCATGATCCGGCAGGGCAGGGGGCACGTCGTGAACGTGTCCTCGATCTACGGCAACGGGCCGGTTCCCGGTGCCGCGGTCTACGGCGCGACGAAGGCCGCGGTGCGCTTCCTGTCCGAGGCGCTCCGGCAGGAGTCGCAGGGCCGGATCAAGGTCACGACGATCCGACCGACGGGGGTGCCCGGCACCAACCTCGGCGCCGGCGTGATCAACCCGGCGGCGATCGGCGGGATCCTCGGAGCCGGAGCGGCGGATTTCATGGCGAAGATGGGCGAGGTCTTCGGCGAGGATCCGCCGGCGGATCTCACCGACCCGGACGCGATCGGGTACTTCGCGCTCGCGCCGGAGCTGCTCGCGGATCAGATCGTGCACGCGATCGACCAGCCCTGGGGCGTCTCGATCAGCGACGTGACCGTTCGCGCCTCGGGCGACGGCTACATGCTCTAGTGGAACCGAGGAGAGGAGAGAACGTCATGGTGGATCTCGAAACCCTGGCCGCGCAGGTCGCGGAGCTGCGGGATCTCGAAGAGATCAAGAAGGTCAAGTACCGCTACTTCCGTGCGATGACGGACAACGACCACGACGCGTTGAAGGAGACGCTCACGGCGGACGTCGTGACCTCCTATTCCGACGGGAAGTACGTCTTCGAGAATCGCGATCAGCTGCTCACGTTCCTGATCGAGTCCCACGATCCGAACGCCGGGATCATGGCCTACTGGATGGCCGGAATGCCCGAGATCACGCTCGAGAGCGACACGAGCGCGACGGCGATCTGGGCGATGTACCACTACTTCTACAGCCAGAAGGGGGGCTTCGTCGACGAGATGTTCGTCTACTACGACGACGCCTACCGCAAGGAAGACGGTGTCTGGCGCATCTCGAAGACCGGCTATCGGCGCGTGATCAACCAGATCCTCGACCGGCGCGACATGCCGTACAAGATGCAGGCGCCGAAGTGGGCGGTGGACGCGCAGGCGGCCGCCGACGGGGCGAAGAGCGGCTGAGGCGTCGGCTCAGCGTTCGCCCTTCTGTGCTTCGCGCTCCTCGGCGTCCGCGGACATCAGGTTGACCTCGACCAGGTAGTCTGGCGGGGTCAGGTGCCTCATCGACGCATAGCGCTCGTCGAGCTTCTGCATCTGGTGCTCGAGCTCGTAGGTGGCCCAGAAGAGGTCCTCTTCGATGGCGCGCAGGCAGAGGTCCGCCACGTCGGAGAGGGGCGCCTCGACGACCTCCTGGCCCGCCGCGGCGGCGCGCTGCTTGTAGTCCTCGAGGGCGTCGCGCGGATTCGCGTCGTCCGGGTCGCCCCGCAGGTAGCGGTCCGGTCGGTTGGCCCCCGCCTTCCAGATCCCCGTCGCGAGCACGCCCGGGGTCGGGCTCGACGGAAGCAGGAGCGACGCGCTCACCTTCGAGCCGCGCTCCCGGAGCTGGCCCCAGAGGCACTCGGTCAGCGTCGTGACGGCGGACTTCGTCACGGGATAGATGCCGCTGCTCGCGATCGGGTAGTAGGCGCCGTTCCCCGAGGAGGTGTTCACGACGTGCCCCTCGTCCTGCTCGACGAGGAGCGGAATGAACGCGTTCATCCCGTTGATCACGCCCATCACGTTGACGTCGAGGCTCCACTTCCAGTCGTTCAGGTGGTGTTCCCAGACGTTGCCCTTGGCCCCGGCCCCGACGGCGGCGTTGTTCACGATCACGTGGCAGGCGCCGAAGCGATCGAGGGTCTGGTCCCGGAGCGCACACACGGCGTCGAAGTCCGTGACGTCGACGGGCAGGCCGACGACGTCCGGTGAAGCGAGATCCTTCGTGACCGCGTCGAGCTTCTCCGCCGAGAGGTCCGCGAGGACGACCTTCATGCCCTTCGCGAGCATGGCGCGTCCGATCTCGATCCCGATCCCGCCGCTGCCGCCCGTCACGACGGCGACCTTGCCTTGCAGATCCTTCATCGCGCTCCGCTCCTCGTCTCCGATCCAGTCGGATCGGGGGGGTGAGCCATCGATGTTCGGCCGAAAATCGCGGTCCCGCCACGCGTGGCGCACTCGCGGAGCGCTTTCCTGACACATTGCTCGCGCCCGGACCACGTCTAATCGAGGCGGGAGCCTGGCTCCCGGGGAGGATCGAATGTGAGAAGACCGACCCGGCGACGCAGCGTCTGGCTCTTTCTGCTAGGCCTGGGTGTCGTCACGTCCTTCCTGGCTCCCTCGGGCCAGGCGGGGGCGGCGAGCATGGTCTTCGACTGGCGGACCCCCCGGCAGCACCCCCTCTACCCGTGGATCACGCTCTACGATGGCGGGCAGTCGAGCGTGCGCCGGAGCGCCTCCGCGAGCTACAGCGGGTACTGCCCCGGGTGCGGCCTCGACGGCGAAGACGAGTACTACAACGTGGGAGACCGCGCGGAGAGTGAACTCGTCGTGGGGAGCTGGAGTGGCAGCGCGAGCTCGAACGGCGTCCGAGCCACCCATGAGAGCACCATCACCGCGGATCGGATCGACTTCGCCGGGACCGCGAACTCCGGGTACGGCGACAATTCCGCAGCGAGCAGCCTCCGGATCACGTTTCGGGTGGACGAGCGGGAAGACTGGACCTTCGTTCGGAATCTTGCGCTCGAGGGGGCCGTTTCGGTTCGCCTCCACGCGAACGACGAAGAGATCTACCGTGGCGGGACCTGGTCGGGCAACGACGTCCGGCCGCTCTTCACGCTCGTGCCCGAGGTCGATTACGAGCTCTTCATTAGCGTGTCCGACTTCGGAGGTTCCGGGTACACCCAGGAGGGTGGAATCGTCTGGTTCCCGATTCCCGAGCCGGGAACGGGGCTGATGGTCGGTTTCGGACTCCTGGGGCTCGCGGCGCGGCGTCGCTAGGCGTCCGCCGAAGGGCAGCCGCGCGCCTATTCGCTTCTGATCCTCAGGCGACCTCGCGGTTCGCCGGCGCCTCGAAGGTCCCGAAGAGCTTGTCGTAGAACATCGTGAGGGTCGCGTAGTTGCCGTGGTTCATGTCGATGTGGTGGGCGTGATGGACGCCGGTGATGTAGTCGACGGTCCGGAAGAACCAGCTGTCCTTCGGCAGCCGCGTGAAGGTGTGATTGATGGTGTTCAGCTGGGTGAAGATCAGGGTCGCGATCGCCGTCGAGACGGCGTGGAGAGGACCGCCGCTGATCCAGGCCACGATCGGGATGGAGAAGAGGAAGAGACAGAGGCCGATCACGGTCTCGAGGGGGTGGACGTAGAGGGAGTCCGCCCAGGTGGGCTTGCGCGCCTGGTGGTGGAGGGCGTGGACCTTGCGGAGCAGATCGCCGTGGAAGAGCGAGCGGTGGGTCCAGTAGTACATGAAGTCGAAGATCGCGAGGACGGCGACGATCTGGACGAGGTGCTGCCAGAGCGGGCGCGAATCGAGACTGATCGAGAACGGCAGGACCGTCACGAAGAAGACGAGGTTCGTGTAGAGGCCGGCCTTCTCGCTGGCCTTCATCCCCGCGCGGAAGCTGTCGCGGGACATCTTCACCTTGTCGGCTGTCCGGTTCTCGACGCGCATCTCCTGCATGACGGGGATGCTGAACACGAGCTTCTTGCCGAGGATGGTCAGTCCGGCGAGGACGCCGACGTAGATCAGCGCAGCGAGCCAGTCGTAGGTCATCGTGGTTCTCCTGGGCCCTCTCGGAGCCGCTTCAGGGACGGGTGAGTGCCGCTTCCGCGGCGGTCGGATTGGTCGGGCGCGCGAGCAGCGCGGCGAGACGCCGGGCCACGTCGCTTCCGAGCTCGCGGCGCAACCGCTCCGCGAGGCGTTCGAGCGGCTCGCCCTCCCTGGGCGTGCCGTCGAAGATCTCGCGCTCGAGGCCGAGGGATTCGTAGAGCTTCTCGGCGCCCCGCTGGAGCGCCGCGAAGCGGCGGGCCCCGATCGCCGCCGCATAACGTTCGTCGAGCGCGTCGAGGGCGAGGACCGAGTCGCGGATCAGCGTCTCGCCCGCCTCGGAGAGATGGAAGACGACGCCTCGCCGGTCGCGCGGGTCCGGCTCGCGGCGCAGGTAGCCCATGCCTTCGAGCTCGCGGGCGGTCGCGCTGACCGCCTGGCGCGAGATGCCCTGGACGCGGGCGAGGGCGGCGACTCGCGCGCCTTCGGGGCCGATCAGCGGAAGGACCTGTGCGTGGGACATCTTGAGCCCGGCGTGGCCGCGGGCCGCGGTGTCGCCCATCAGCGTGCGCTGCGCGTCGACGGAGAGCAGCGGCAGCGCACCGATCGAGGCGGCGCGCCCGCCGATCGGGAGCACGTCCGGCGTGTCCGAGAGCGCGTGGAGCAGCCGCGTCGCGGCCTCCTCGAAGCGCCGCATCGAATCGTCCCCGATCCGCTCGGCATATTCCGCGGAGAGCAGCCGAAGCTGGCGCGTCGCGTCCGCGATCAGGCGGGCTCCGTGTTCGGTCAGGGCGATCACGCGGCTTCGGCCGTCGCTCGGATCCGCCCGCCGCGCCGCGTAGCCCGCCTTCTCGCAGACGCTCACCAGCTGGCTCACGGCCTGGGGCGAGATCGAGAGCGCACCGGCCAGCGCGCGGAGCGGGCGGGGGCGCTGGGCGACGAGGGCGAGCACCGGTCCCAGGCTGGGCCGCAGATCCGGGTAGCCGTCGCTCTCGGCGAGCCGCCCGAGCATCCGGTTCTCGAAGTCACGGGCGACGCCCATCAGGTGACGGGCCGTATTCGATCGATAGCGCGACCAGACCGCCTCGCTCATCGGCGGGCGGGGCGGCGCGGGGACGCTTCGGTCCGGGCTTCCGGGGGAGGGCTCGCTCATCGACGCGAACGCTAGAGGAGTCCCGCCAATTGATCAAGAATGATTGACAACTTTGACAGATCCCCTTGAGGGAGGGGACGGGTCGTCGAGGCCGCCGGCGTCAGCCGCGAGGAGGCCGTGGGACCAGGAGCGACGTGCGCGCGCGGTATTCGTGGAAGCGGGGATCGTCGCCCCAGCGCTTCTCGGCCCGCGCGCGCAGGAGCGGGATGCCGCTGATCCGCGTGAGCAGGACGAACACGAAGACCGGTGAGATCAGCGTGGCGAGCTGCGTTCCCCGCAGCGTCGGCAGGGCGATCACCGCGACCCCCGTCCAGAGCAGGATCTCGCCGAAATAGTTCGGGTGCTGGGACCAGGACCAGAGACCCGTCGTGATGAAGCGTCCCTCGTTCGCCGGGTCGTGGCGGAACGCGCGCTTCTGCTGGTCCGCGACGACCTCGATCGTCCAGCCGGCGATCCACATCGCGGTGCCGATCGCAGCGGCGATGCCGAGGGGAACCGGCTGCGACGTCGTCATCGCGACGAGGCCGCAGGCCAGGGTCAGGTAGACCCAGA
>JAUIMK010000316.1 GCA_030432735.1 bacterium | reverse complement strand
CCAGCGGACGCAGTCGTCGAGGGCGGCGCCGTAGGTCATCTGGATCGGGCACCCGACCTCGCTGACCGTGATCTTGCGAAGCTCTTCGATCCGCTCCTGGAGCCCGTCCCGGAGCTGACGGAGGCAACGGGATCGCAGCTCGTGGTTCGTCGACCACTCGCTCTCGTCGAAGGCGCGTCGCGCCGCGGCGATCGCGCGGTCGGTGTCCTCCGCGGTCGCGTCCGGGACCTGCCCGATCACCTCCTCGGTCGTCGGATTGAGATTGTCGAAGGTCCCGCCGTCGGAGGCGGGGACCAGCTCACCGTCGATCAGGAGTCGCGCGTTCTCGTACAGGCTCATGACGTTCTCTCGCGGATGGGGGTTGGGCCGAGCCGAAGACGGTACCCCAGGAGAGCGCGGGCCGGCTTGCCCGACACATCTTCGGAACACCTCTCGCTTCGAAGCCCCGGCTTCCCGGCGCCCGCTCGCTCGCGTCGCCCGCTCGCGAATCAGGCGGCGCCGGCGGCGCGTTCCTTCGCACGCTGGTAGGCCGGGCGGGCCCGCATGCGCTCGAGGGCTCGCTGCATCGCCGGATAGGGTCCGATCTCGCCGCGGCCCTCCACGACTTCGACGACCCAGCCCATCATCACGTCCGCCGCCGTGAACCGATCTCCGGCGAACCAGTCACGCTCGGAGAGCACGGACTCGACGTACGCGTAGAGATCCGCCATCCCGTCCTTCGCCATCGCCGCGAGCATCGACTCCCCCGGCGGTCCCGCGAGCCCCGCTGCCTGGAAGTGGTCGAGCAGGATCGGCAGCATCGCGGAGCCCTCGGCGAAGTGCATCCACTGGAGGTAGTCCGGCCAGTCCTCGTCCGACGGATCGGGGCGAAGCCCCGCATCCCCATAGCGCCCCATCACGTATTCGAAGATCGCGCCGCTCTCGATCAGCAGACGATCGCCGTCGCGCAGCATGGGCGCCTTGGCGTAGGGGTGGAGCTTCTTGAACGCGGCGTCGGCGCGCCCGGTCCGCGGATCGCGCTGGTGGGTCTCGATCTCGTAGTCGAGCCCGAGCTCCTCCAGCAGCCAGACGATCCGATCGGAGCGCGAGTTCTCGAGATGGATGAGGGTGAGCGTCATGGGGACCTTTCGGGTTTCGGCTTCCCGCGATGCTATCCGACGCGGGCCGGCCCGCCGAGCTGCGCGGCCGGATCCCGCGGCCTACCCTGATCCACCCGACGATCGAGGCAGCGCCCATGCCCCATTCCATCGCCCGATTCCTCGAACCCGAACGCTGCGAGTCCGTCCTGGCGGCGATCAACGACTTCGTCGACGCACAGTACACCGCGGCGAACATCCGATCGCGCCGCGCCTACGTCTTCGAGTACGGCCTCGACATGGAGGCGTTCGCGTTCCCCATCCACGCCCCGGGCAGCCCGCAGAGCGACCACCTGCCCGGCTTCCGCCTGGACGAGCTCCCTCCCGCGGTCGCCGACCTGACGCGGAAGGCGATCGCGGTCCTCGGCCTCGAACGAGGTCGCGTGCTCTGGAACGTCGGACGCTACGCGGCCCACGCGAAGGCGCTGCACGCCCACTACGACGGCGAGCTCTTCGAGTACGACGCCGACCCGGTCGAAGGCTCCGTCGTCCACAGCGGGATCCGCCCTCGCGAAGTCGCGCTGCTCACCCTCCGAAACGAGTCCGCCACCTGCCAGACGATCCTCCTCGACGAGGAAGGCAAGACCCTCGAGACCCACGCGGAGCCCGGTGGCCTAATCTGCTTCGACAACGTCGCCTATCAGCACGCCGTGCCCGCCACCGGCGCGAATCGGTGCTTTCCGGAGGAAGAGGCCGCGGGACGCTGGATCCGGTTCACGACGGGCTGGCGCTCGATGCACGAAGGCTTCGACTGGAAGGACGGGCGGGCGCTGCGGCCGATCGGCTTCGACGAGTCCGTCCGCCTTCACGACGCGTTCCTCGAGTCGAAGTGGCCGGCCATGGCCGAGGACGACGTCGCGCGCGCGACGCTCCCGTTCCCGCGGCGCTACGTCTGAACCCGTCCGACCCGAACGAGAGTGCCGCCTTGGAACCTGCCCTTCCCGTCACCACGAAGAAGACCCTCTGCCGGATCTGCACGGCGAACTGCCCGATCCTCGTCGACGTCGACGCGACGGGTCGGCCGATCGCCGCGCGGGGGGACAAGGACAATCCGCACTCGGAGGGCTTCTTCTGCCTGAAGGGCAAGCACTATCCCGAGATCCACACCGCCGATTCCCGCCTGCACCATTCCCTCGCGCGCGGCGCCGACGGCGCGCTCGCGCCGATCGAAGCGGAGCGCGCGATGGACGAGGTCGCCGCGCGGCTCGGCGCGATCCTGGACGAGCACGGCCGCGAGTCCGTCGCCGTCTACATGGGCACCCTCTTCTACCAGCTGCCCCAGACCGCGTCGGTCGCGACCGCCTGGATGGACGCGCTCAGGCTAAGGCTCCGCTTCAGCAGCGGAACCATCGATCAGCCGGGCAAGCAGACCGCGGCCGCCGCCCACGGCCACTGGCTCGCCGGCAACTACGTCTTCGACGAGTCGGACACGTGGATGCTGATCGGAACGAATCCCCTCATCGCGATCAGCGGCGGCATCCCCCACGCGAACCCGGCGCGACGGCTGAAGCGCGCCCAGGCGCGCGGCCTCCAGCTGATCGTGATCGACCCGCGCCGGACCGAGACCGCGAAGCACGCCGCGATCCATCTCCAGCCGCGCCCCGGAACCGACCCCGCGATCGTCGCCGGCCTGATCCGAGAGATCATCCGCGCCGACCTGGTCGATGCCGAATTCGTTCGCGATCACGTCGACGGCTTCGAGACCCTGCGCGACGCCGTCGATCCCTACACGCCCGAGTACGTCGCCGCCCGCGCGGACGTCGATCCCGAGGCGCTCGTGCGGGCCGCGCACGTCTTCGCCCGCGCGAAGAAGGGCGCCGCGACCGCGGGCACCGGTGCGAACATGTCGGGCTGGAGCAACGTGACGGAGTACCTGGTCCTCTGTCTCAACACGATCTGCGGCCACTACCGGCGCGCCGGCGACCGCGTCGCGAACCCCGGCGTGCTCACGACGCGACGATCCTTTCCGGCCCAGGCGATGGCGCCCTACCCGGTCGATGGCTTCGGCAAGCCCCTCGTCTCCCGCCCGGACCTGCCGCCGGCGGTCTGCGGACTCCCGACCTCGGCGTTGGCCGACGAGATCCTCCACCCCGAGAGCACGATCAAGGCCCTCGTCACGATCGGCGGCAATCCGATGCGCGCGTGGCCGGATCCCAAGCGGACCCGGCGCGCCCTCGAGGCCCTCGATCTCCACGTCTGCGTCGAGCCGAGGCTGACCGACACCGCCCGCCTCGCCGACTACGTCCTCGCTCCGAAGCTCCCCCTCGAGACGCCGGGCTGCAGCCTCTCGACCGAGAACCTCTTCACCGTCTCCCCCGCCCTCGGCTACACCGAGCGCTACGGCCAGTACGCCCCCGCCGTCGCGGCGCCGCCGGAGGGCGCCGACCTGCGCGAGGACTGGCAGTACTTCTACGGTCTGGCGAAGCGCATGGGGCTGGCCCTCGAAGTCGGCGCGGGCGTGTTCCCGATCATGGGCTGCCGGACCCCGAGGAGCGCCCTCGACATGCAGAACGAGCCGACCTCGGACGAGATCCTCGACCTCGTGACGAAGGATTCCTGGATTCCCCTCGATCGTCTGCGCAAAGACCCCTCGCAGGTGCTCTTCGAAGACGAGCCCGACGTGTTCGTCGCGCCGGCGGATCCGGAGAGCCGGGCCCGCCTCGACGTCGGCAGCGCGCTGATGCTGGACGAGCTCCGGGACTTCGCCGCGGGGGATCGCTTCGCCCGCCCAGGCTTCGACTACCGCCTCGTCAGCCGCCGCATGTCCAACACCTTCAACTCGATGGGCACCGACATCGAGGCCCTCACGAGCCGCTACGGCACGAACCCCGCCTTCCTCCACCCCGAGGACCTTCGCGCCCTCGGCCTCGCGCGCGGCGATCTCGTGAAGCTGCGCTCCCCGCACGGCGAGCTCGAGGCGGTGGCGTGGCCCGATCCGGATCTGCGCCGCGGACTCGTTTCGATGTGCCACTGCTGGGGCACCGACCCCGAAGCCGAGTCGGACGTGCGCAAGACCGGCGCGAACACGGGCCTCCTGATCAGCGTCGAGGAGGACTGCGCCCGCTTCTCGGGGATCCCGCTGATGAGCGCGATCCCCGTCGACGTCGCCCGGGCCTGAGCCCCACCCGTCACGGCGCCGCCGCGTCCGCGGGCGGGCAGCGGAGCGGCCGACCGACGCGCCCGATGGCCTCCTCGCACGCGACCGGGCGGCTATGTTCCGGCCGCCTTGGAAACGACGCCGCTCGACCGATCGCTCGCGCCCACGCGCGAGGCCCTCCTCGCCCACCCGCTCTACGCGCGGCTCGCGAGCGAAGACGCCGTGCTGCGCTTCATGGAGCACCACGTCTTCGCGGTGTGGGACTTCATGTGCCTGGTCAAGACGCTCCAGCGGAGACTCACCTGCGTCGAGGTGCCGTGGCTCCCGACCGGCGACCCGGTCGAGCGACGCTTCCTGAACGAGATCGTGCTCGACGAGGAGAGCGATCTCGATGCCGAGGGGCGACCGCGCTCCCACTTCGAGATGTACGTCGACGCGATGGACGCCGCGGGGGCCGACACGCGCCCGATCGCGCGCTTCATCGACGCCCTCCGGCGCGGTGAGGGCGTCGAGGCCGCCCTCGACGCCGCCGGTCCGTCGCCGGGCGTCCGACGCTTCGTCGAGACGACGCTCGCGCTCGCGAACGCGAGCGACGTCGAAGCCGCCGCGGCCTTCGCCTTCGGCCGCGAGCTCGTCATCCCGCCGATGTTCCAGGAGCTCGTCGGGAAGCTCCGGGAACGCGACCCCGAGCGCTTCGCGCCGCTGGCCTTCTATCTCGAGCGCCACATCGAGACCGACGGCGAGCAGCACGGCCCGATCGCCCATCGTCTCGTCGAACGTCTGGTGGCTGGCGATCCCGCGCGTAACGCGCTCGCCCTCGGCGCCGCGCGCCGCGCCCTCGACGCCCGGCGCGGCCTCTGGGACGAGATCGTCGCGGCGATCGACGGCGAACGCTGACGACCCTCCGGCGGGGGCGCATCGGATCGCGGCAGCCCGCCGGCAACCGGACGAGAACCGCAACCGCGCGGGCGGACGCGGTGTCGGGTCTTCCCGACTATCCTCACGCGCAGCCCGATCGTCCCCAGTCCACCCAGTCCAAGAGGAGCCGACTCCGCCCGCGCGGGCGGCTCGGGAGAACCGCTCGATGGCCCAGTCCCGCTCCGCTCGTTTCGGCCCCGGCTTCTTCGCGGCCTTCGTCGCCGCGCTGCTCGTGGCCGGCGCCTTCTCGATGTTCGGCAGCCGCCCGGCGGACGCCACGACCATCCAGGTCTACAAGACCCCGACCTGCGGCTGTTGCACGAAGTGGATCGATCACCTGCGCGACGCGGGCTTCGCGGTCGAGGCGACGGATCTGC
>JAUIMK010000315.1 GCA_030432735.1 bacterium | reverse complement strand
ACAGACCTGGTCCGACGGGCTCGCACAGCTCTACCACGAGGCCGGTGCCGAGCGCATCGTGATGGAGTGGAACAACCCGGCAGCGCGCCGCAAGGAGCTCCGGCCCCTGCGTTGTCGAACGGCCCGACTCCGGGTCGCGGAAGAGACCGGCCCGGTGGTGCTGTGGAACGACTCGATCGTCTTCCAGAAGGTCCAGCGCGTCGCCCACGGCCAGATTCCCGAGGACGACCTGCGCGACTACGTCGAGCGGCTGCGGTCGCGCGGTGGAGCCGTCTCGCTCTGCCTCTACGGAGGAGACGTCGAGATCTTCGACTATCGGCCCTCGCGTCGGCTGACCGGGGGCGAATCGGGCCTCGAGATGGAGCGGCTGCTCGGCCTCTTCGAACACTTCTCCGCCGCGGGCGGCTACGAGTTCGTGCTGCCGTCGGACGTGCCGGAGCCGGGCAGCGAGCAGGAGCCGGTGGCGCTCGGATCCGCCGAGGATCCGCTGCCGTGCAAGAAGCAGCCGCGTTACAACCCGACGCGCTGGGCGGTCTCCGGCCGCGACGGACTCGGCATGAACACGCGCTGCGAATCGCTCCTGCGGAGCGAGCGCGTCGTCCGCCGACTCTCGGCCGATCGGACCGGCGGCGTCGCCGCCCGGGATCTCGTCGATCTCTGGCGCAGCGACTTCCGGACCCGCGCGACGGAAGAGAAGATCCGGAGCTTCGAGGCCGGGATCGGGCTCGGTCAGGCGCGGAGCCACGAACGCCTCGCGCAGGTCGCCCCGAGTCTCCAGGACGGCGAGGACATCGTCCTCATGCATCCCGGCACGCGCACCTGGGAACGCTCACCGGTCGAGATTCCGCTTCGCTTCCCGCCCGGGCGTCTCGTCCACGCGGGTGTGGTCGTTCGCGAGGGACCGCCTCTCGCGCCGGCCGATCACCAGCTCGACGTGCACAGCCGCCACCGCGACGGGAGCCTCCGCGAAGCGACGCTGGTCGTCGCCCCGACCCTCGAGGCGGGAGAGCGGCTGGGCCTCACGGTCGTGTCCCACGGCGACGAGGTGCCGACCGACGACGCGGAGCCCGACGTCCAGGAGATCGCGACGGAATCGGTCCGTGCGAGCTTCGTGCCCCATCGCGGCGGTGCGATCGAGGGGCTGGTCTTTCCCGAGCTGGGTCCCGATCCGCTCCTCGGCACGATCCCGCACGGCTATTTCGATGCGATCGAATACACGCCGGACTTCTACAGCGGTCACGTCGTGGCGGTGACGGAGCACGCGGAGAAGTGCACCGATCTCGCGCCGGCGAACCTCGTCTACCGGAAGCGAAGCTCCGGCCCCGTCCGGATCGAGCTCGAGGCGACCTTCGAGTCGTCCTTCGGTCCCTGGCGCAAGCGCTACCGGCTCTACCGCGGCAGCTCGCGGGTCGACGTGATCCACGACCTGTCCTTCCACGATGCGCGCCTCTCGAGTCTCCGGCTCGGGACGATCACGCTGCGGCCGAGCGCCTGGGATCGCTCGAGCCTTCGCTACGGCACCGTGAACGGCGGCGCGGGCGTCGAATGGCGCAGCCTGCCCGAGGGCGTGCGCGTGCGGCAATCCGATGCGGTCTCGGCGTCGGTAACGGCGACGTCCTGCCTCGGGGCGACGGAGGGCTGGGTCGCGCTCTCGGACCACGCGCGCGGCCTGCTCGTGAGCACGGACCGGGCGCGGTCGGCGGTGGTCCCGCAGCTCGACTTCGAGGAGGTCGACGGCGAGTTCTTCCTCCGCCTCGGTCACACCGCCGCGGAATGCGACGAGACGCGCGCGAGCTTCCTGCGCGGTCGTCTGTCTTTCGGGTTCGCGATCGAAGGCTTCGATCCGAGCGACGGCACAGCGATCGAGCAGGCCCGCACGCGGCAGCAGGGCCTGGTCTATCGAACGGAGAACGACGTTGGAATCACGAGCGGTCTTTGAGCGGAACCTCGCGGCGCTCGGCAAGCGCAGCATCGACCTCGCGGCGCGGCTCGCGGAGGCTTCGATGGACGGCGTCGTCGAGGAGACCGGGCCGCGCGGTGCGCGCATCTTCGTCGAGCGGGGCGTGCGTCTCGGCTCGGCCTACGACCCGGTCCAGGAAGGCGTCCAGATCGCGGAGCAGATGGCGGAGGAGCCCGCGGACGTGATGGTCGCGGTCGGATTCGGCCTCGGCGAGCAGTTCGCCCCCTATCTGGAGCGGAACCCGGCGACCCTCATCATCTACGAGCCCTCGCTCGCGCGACTGAAGGCGGCGCTCCACCGCCTCTCGATCGCCGAGCTGGTGGCGAATCATCGGGACCTCTACTTCGCGTGCGACCGGGTCGCCCTCACGCGCTTCCTGATGGCGCGCTACACGCCGGGGCTGCGCATGCGGGTCTTCCCGCATCCGGCCGTGCTTCGGCTCGACGCCGCGGCGGTCGCGGAGGCGGTCAAGGTCACGCGCGATACGAAGGAAGTCGCCGACGTCCAGCGTCTCACGTCGATCGAGATGCTCATGCCCTGGGCCAACGTCACCGCCCGGAACGGCCGGCGCATCGCCGAGAACCCCCAGTTCGGGCGGCTCTACGGCGCCTTCGACGGGAAGCCGGCGGTCGTCGTCGCCGCGGGTCCCTCGCTCGACAAGCAGCTCGACCTCCTGCGCGAGATCCGGGACCGGGTCGTGGTCATCGGGATCGGTCAGACCACCCGGGCCCTGCGGCAGGCGGGCATCGTGCCGGACCTCGTGCACGTGCTCGAGAGTCGCGACGTGAGCCATCAGCTCACCGATGCCGGGGACACGAGCGATCTGATCGTCGCGCCCTCCGCCGACGCGGATCCCGCGATCTTCGACGTGCCCAGCCGCGCGAAGTTCACCGTCACCTCCGCCGGAGGTGCGCTCGGCGTCTGGATCGCGAAGGCGACCGGCGAGTCGCATTTCTCGATGGGCGGCGGGACCGTCGCCCAGGGCGCGGTCGGCATGGCCCAGATGCTCGGTTGCAACCCGATCGCCCTGATCGGACAGGATCTCGCCTTCACCGACGGCCGGGCCTACGCGAAGGGGACCGCGTACGACTTCGTCGAGATCGAGATGAAGGACGACGGCCAATGCCGCTTCGGCGGCATGAACGAGAAGGCCGCGATCCTGAAGGAGACCGCGCCGCACCCGGAGAACGGCGGGATGGCCGACCAGCGGGTGGTGTGGGTCGACGCCTGGGAAGAGGGCGAGCGGGTGCCGACCTGGCGCGCCTATGCCTCGTTCCTCGAGCAGTACCGGGAGATCGGTCTCCACTTCCAGAGCCGTGGAATCTCCTTGATCAATTGCACGGAAGGGGGCGCCCGCATTCCGGAAATCGAGCATCGAAGCTTCCGCTCCTTCGCCGAGGAGTTCGCGACGGAGACCCTCGACGCGCGGCGCCGGATCCTCGAGGTCCATGACGCGGCGGATCGCCACGTGCTCGCCGACTACGCCTCGTCGCTGACCGCGAGCCGGAAGCTGCTCGACAAGCTCGACACCGAGGCACGGAAGGGAGCGCGGTTCGCGAAGCGGGCGGCGGATCGTCTCGCCGTCGCGCGAAACGACCAACAGCGCCTCGAGATCCTCCGTCGTCTAGCGCGGCACGAGAAGCGCGTGCGCACGAATCTCGAACGCGCCCCCTGGCTCGACATGTTCGTCCAGCCGGAGATCTACAACTCGATCACCGCGGTGCGCCGTACGGAACGACAGGATCCGACCGCCGAAGAGCTGGTCGACGAATCGATCTATCTCTTCGCCGCCGCGCGCAAGGGGATCGCCCGGGCTCGCGACTGGTTCGACCTCTTCGAGGCCTCCTTCGCGTCGGCCTCCTCCGAAGAGACGCTTCGCGACGACGTCGCGCGGAAGCCGGCTACGCCCTCGAAAGGCGCCGTCGCCCCCGCCTCGCCCCCGGCCTGACGACGCTCGTCGAGCAAAGGGCCGCTCGCTTCACCGCGGCGCCGGCGAGGCTCCCGGTGAGCCCGCGCGCGGTCGGGGGGCGCGCAGCGCGAGGTCGGCCTCGAGTCGCTCGAAGAGGCGGGCCGCGCCGTGACCGTCTCCGAGGGCGCGCCGCGCCAGGCGGGCGCTCCGCCTCTGCCACGCGGTGTCGCGGAGCGCGTCGAGGAGGCGAGGCGCGAGCGGGACGCGCTCGAGACGGCGCGCGGTTCCGAGCACGCGGCCGAAGCCGCGCGCTTCGAGATCGCGGGCGGCGCCGAGATCGTGCTCGTGGTGGGGAATCGTGAGGAAGGGCGTCTCGTGCCACGCGAGCTCGGTGATGCTGGTGCCGAAGCCGACGAGCGCGAGGCGCGCAGCGCGCATCCGGGCGGCCATGCCTTCCGCATCGAGGCTGCGATGGACGCGGCATCCCAGAGCCCGAAGCGCGTTCGCGTCGCGGTCGCCGGGATCCTCGAAGGACGGGCCGAGGACGACGTCGACCTCGAGCCTGGCTGCGCGCGCTTCGGGGGACCTCGCACCTGCGAGGGCGGATCGGGCGGCGCGGGCGAGGACCGGGCCGGCGCGGTGGGGATCGGAGCCACCCAGGGTGACGAGCACGGCGTTGCGGTCCGCGTCGCCAGGCGGCGGGAGTCGTCGGTGCGCCTCGGCGAGGATCGCGTAGTGCGGTCCCGAGAGGAGCGCGAAGCCCTGGGCGTCCGTCGCGCCGGAGGTCTCGCAGCGGGGATGATGGAGGCCGGGCAGGACGCGCCATCCTCGCGGCGCCTGCGCGGGAATCGCGTAGGGACGTTCGTCGTCGATCAGCAGGGGACGGCAGCCGCGCGTCGCGAGGCGCACGAGGAAGGGCCCCTTGTCCGCCGGGCCATCGAGCGCGACGAGCGGCGCGAAGCACGCCCGCGCGGGATCGAAGGGGAGGGCGTCGAATCCGCTCGTCTCGCGCCACACGCGGAGCGCGACCGCGTCGCCGTCGACGAATCCGCGCACCGTCCAGCCGCGGGCGGTCGCCTCACGGGCGAGTCGCGCGGAACGGACGACGTGTCCGAGGCCGAGCGCGCGTCCGCCCGATGCGACGAAGTCGATCGGGGGTCCGCTCATCGAGCGAGCGGGGACCACGTGTGTCGGAGCGGTCGCAGCGGCCGCAAGCCGTCCGCCGGGTCGGCGCGCCAGGAACGTTCTTCGCTCTCGACGTTCGTCGGCGCCTTGTGTGCGCTGCCTTCCGCGCGGAAGCCCGTGCGCACGCGCTCGATCGTCTCCTGGATGTCGTAGGGCAGCCAGCAGTGGCCACTCTCGTACTCGTCTCCTTCGCCTTCGAGGTCCAGGTGGAACTCGATCATCGCGGTCGCGTGGGCGTGAGACGCCCGGAAGATCACGCCCGGATCGACGGTGTGGTCCGACCAGCCCGCGCGGATCGAGACGCCGTCGAAGCCGGCGTCGAGGGCCGCGAGGCTGTCGATCGCCGCGAGGTTCGCTTCGTCGGCGGGGGCCGGGTAGCCGGAGACGCAATGCAGGAGGGTCAGATCCCGTCCGCCGGCGCGCTCGATCACGCGTGCGGCGTGGGCGACCTCGTCGAGGGTCGCCATCCCGGTGGAGAGGACGAGCGGCAGG
>JAUIMK010000314.1 GCA_030432735.1 bacterium | reverse complement strand
GTCCTGGATCGCGGCGATGCCCGTCAGGCGATCGCGTATCGGCGCAGCGCTCAGTACCGGCCCGGGTTGCGCCGAGGGATCAGCTCGAGGATGGCCTGGAAGCTCGCGCGGCGCTGCTCGATGGACCGAGCCGAGGCGTCGAAGTAGGAGAGGAAGACCCCGCCGTCGAGCATCAGCAGGATGCCCGTCGCGATCGCGTGGGGGTCGTGCCCGGGCGGAACGATCTCGGAGATCGTCTCGGCGAGTGCGCCTCCGAAGCGGTTGTGGAGATCGAGCAGCGTGCGCGTCAGCCACTCCCGGAAATTCGGGTGCTCCATCGCCCAACGGATGAAGCCATCGACGTCGGTGCGACGGGCGGCGACGAAGGCCTGGTAGAGCTCGACCTGCTCCTGCAGCCGCTTCTCGGGCGGGAGGTTCGACTGGTCCCGCGCCAGGGAGATCCGGAAGGGCTCGCAGAGCCGGTTGAAGCACTCGCGAAAGAGCGACTCCTTGTCGCTGAAATGCCAGAACACCGTCGCGCGCGAGACCTCGGCGTGCTCCGCGACCTGCGCGATGGTCGTGTTGTCGTAGCCTCGCGTCAGGAAGAGCTCCGAAGCCGAAGCGAGGATCCGCTCCTGGGTCGCCGCCTTCCCCGTCAGGGCTTCGCGGGGCTCGGCGTGAAGAGCGAGTCCTTCGTCGACGGCGGCGGTCGGGTCTTCGGGCATCGAGGTGTCGTCTCCTTGGGCGGGCGGAAGGCACGGCGCCAGCGGCCGGCGCACGTGGAGGCGGTGCGAGCCGGTGCCCGTCAGTCTACCCCTCCGAGGGGTGCCACGCGCTTCCCGCGGGTTCCGCGGAACCGCACTCCCCGCGCGGGCCCGAACGATCGTTCACGGGATTCACGGGGCATCGCGCTAGGCTGCGCGCGCCCCAGGAGGACGATTCATGCGCGAGTCCACCGCGCCCGCCCCCGACGCCCATCCGTCCCGGCGCTCCGGCTTCGCCGAGCGGCTCGCCCGGCGGGCGCACCCGGAGGCGATCGCGCGCGGCGATGCCGTCGTCGTCGGCAGCCTCGCAGGCGTCGTGGAGTGGGCGGACGAGGCCTGGACCCGGCTGACCGGCTTCCCCCTCGACGAGACCGTCGACAAGCCGATCACCCACTTCCTCGACCATGCGGGACTCGAGCGCGAGCTCGTGGAGTTCGTCGCCCAGCACTTCCTCGAAGGGCGTCCCTGCACCGTCGCCCTCCCCTTCGACACCTTCGACGGACGCCGCATCGACGTCACCCTCGAAGTCGAGCGATGGCGCGACGAGGAGAGCGATTCGAGCCGCTTCATCGCCGTCGTGCGGGAGGCCCCCCGAAACGAAGCGCCCGGCGCGGCGGTCGAGCACCGCCCCGCGCCGCGAACCCGGACGCCGGACGGCCGGTCCGCCCGCGGATCCGGCGCGCCCCTCGCACCGATCGTCGCCGACGCCGCCGAGGCCGGGCGGCCCGATTCCGCGACGGTCCGCGCCTTCGACGTGCACGTCGCGCCGGCGGCGCGTCTGCGCGCCGTTCCCGCCGAGCCGATCCGACCGATCCTCGACGCCCTCCTCGAGGCGGCGCGCGCCGCGGTCGAGTCGGGTGCGGCCTGGCTCTCGGTCGTCGCCGGCCCCCTCGAGCCCGGGCGCAGCCACCACTCCCTCGTGCATCCGATCCCGAACCGCGCGGTCGCCGGCCGTGCCCGCGCGGGATGTTATGTCGAGGTGCACGACACGGCGCCGCATCTCGATCGCGAGGCGCTCGCGCGGATCGACGCGAACGCACCCGGACCGAACGCGCGCGAGATCGCGCTCGCCCGCGCGGCGGCGCTCGCGGCGTCCGCGGATCTCGCCCTCCATCTGGACAGCACGCCGGGCTGTGGCACGCAGGCGCTGCTGGTCCTCGACCGCGCCGAGGGCTGAGCGGACCGGCCGCCCGGCGCCCGCCCGGCCGGGCTAGGCCATGTACATCCCGCCGTTGGCGGCGAAGACCTGACCCGTCGTGTATCCCGAGACCATCGGGCAGGCCATGCCGACGACCGTCGCGGCCAGCTCCGAAGGCTCGGCGACCTTGCCGAGCAGGGTCGAGCGCTTCATGGCCTCGATGCCCTGCTCGCCCACGCCGGCGAGCATCGGCGTGTTGACCGGCCCCGGCGCGATCGCGTTCACACGCACGCGGTAGCCCGAGAACTCGCGCGCGGTCGTGCGCGTCACCGCCTCGATCGCGCCCTTGGCCGCGGTGTAGTCGACCTGGCCGATGTTGCCGTTGCGGGCGGAGACGGAGGAGAAGTTCACGATGAAGCGATTGATCCCGTCGTCCAGGGGCTCGTTTCCGTTGGCCTTGAAGAGCGGGTGCCAGTGCTGCGTCGCGACCTCGCGCGTGAAGAGGAAGGTCCCGCCCAGATGGACGGACATCACGAGGTTGAAGTCGTCGTAGGTCTTCTTCGTGATGCGCGTGTCCCGGGTGATCCCCGCGACGTTCACGACGCCGTTGATCTGCCCCGTCTCCTCGAGGATCTTGCCGACGGCGGCGACGACGTCATCCTCCTTGGAGACGTTCGCCGCGACGGTGATGGGCCTCACCGCGGCCTGCTCGATCTTCCCGGCGGCCTCGTCGACCCGCCCGAGGTCGAGGTCGACCATCGCGACCTGTGCGCCGTGCCGCGCGAGGGCCTGGGCGACCGCGAAGCCGATGCCCTGGGCGGCGCCCGTCACGATGTGGGTCTCTCCGAGGAACGCGTTCTCGCGCAGAATGAGGTCCATGTGTCCTTCCTTCGGTCCTTCTCTTGGCGGCGACCGGTCAGACCTCGACGCCGATCGGGCAGCTGACGCCCGTCCCGCCGAGGCCGCAGTAGCCGTTCGGGTTCTTCGCGAGGTACTGCTGGTGATAGTCCTCGGCGAAATAGAATTCCGGCGCGGCTTCGATCTCGGTCGTGATCCTGCCGTAGCCGGCGGCGTCGAGCTTCGCCTGGAACGCGTCGCGGGAGCGAAGCGCGAGCTCCTTCTGCTCTTCGTCGTAGTAGTAGAGACCGGAGCGGTACTGGGTCCCGACGTCGTTGCCCTGACGCATGCCCTGGGTGGGATCGTGATTCTCCCAGAAGACCCGCAGCATCGCCTCGTAGCTCGTGACCGACGGGTCGAAGACGGCGACCACCGCTTCGGTGTGGCCGGTGCGGCCGCTGCAGACCTCTTCATAGGTCGGGTTCGGCGTGAAGCCGTTCACGTATCCGACGCTCGTGCTGATCACGCCCGGCGCCTGCCAGAACTTCCGCTCCGCGCCCCAGAAGCAGCCCATCGCACACAGGATGCGCCCCATCCCTTCGAAGGGCGCATCGAGGGGCTCGCCGGTCACGTAGTGCGCCGGCGGCACGGGCATGCGCGTGTCGCGACCGGGCAGCGCCTCCGCTGCCGTGATCATTTCGACCTTCTTTCCGAGACGTCCGAAGAGCGCCATTCGGCTCACCTCCGTGTCATGGGCCAGGGGCCCGGTCGGGCGGGAGCGCGAGGATAGCCCCCTCGCGGCGCGATGGGTGCGCGTCCGACGCCGGGTCGATTTCGCGAAGCGCCGGACGGACGGACGCGACCGCCACGCCCGTGATACGCTCGCCGCCGCTCCGCCCCGAATCCGACCCGTCCCGCTGGTCCCGTCGAGAGGAACGCCGTGCAGCTCGCGACCTGGAACATCAACGGCCTCCGGGCCCGCCTCGACTACATCAAGCTCTGGCTCGCCGAGCGCGAGCCCGACGTGGTGGGCTTCCAGGAGCTCAAGATGGAGGACGACAAGTTCCCCCACGACGAGTTCGAGGCCCTCGGATACACCTGCGTGACCCACGGACAGAAGAGCTGGAACGGCGTCGCCATCCTCTCCCGCCTGCCGATCGAGCACATCGAGTCGGGCCTCCCGGGCCAGGAGGAGTTCGGCGCGCGACTGATCCGCGCGCGGGTCGGCGAAGGGGACGCGAGCGTCGACTTCACGACGCTCTACTGTCCGAACGGAAAGAGCGTCGAGCACGACGACTTCCCGCGGAAGCTCGCCTGGTTCGATGCCCTGCGCGACTGGGCGAAGGGCTTCGTCGACCCGGCGCATCCGGCGATCCTGTGCGGCGACTTCAACATCGTCCCGACCGCCCTCGACACCTGGGACGAGGAAGCCCACGCGGGCTCCATCTTCCACACCGTCGAGGAGCGCGCCCGCCTCGCCGCCGTCGTCGACACCGGCCTGCGCGACCTCTTCCGCGAGCGCGAGCCCGACACTCGGGCGTTCAGCTGGTGGGACTACCGCGGCGGCGCGTTCCACCGCAAGCACGGCCTGCGCATCGACTTCCTGCTGGGCACCGACGCCGTCGTGTCGCGTCTGCGCGAGGTCGAGATCGACCGGGACTTCCGCAAGAAGAAGGACGGACTGACCGCCTCCGACCACGCGCCGGTCATCGCGACCCTCGACTGAGCCGCCGGATCCGCCGCCCGATCCGCCGCCGGCTCAGCCGCCGCCGAGGCGCTCGAAGACCTCGTCCGGCGACTCGGCGTCGTCACCGGCGCTCACACTGCCGACCCCCGCCGCGAGGCGGCCGCAGATCGCCTCGGCGTCGTCGACGCCGCGGGCGATCAGCTCGCCGGGGAGCACCTTCTCGATCACGACGCGCATCTGGTCGGGGTGGACGCTGCCCGCCTCGAAGCCCGCGCTCTTGAGGGCGATCCGGACGGTGCCGCGCGCCTCGAGACGATCCAGATCCGTCTCTCGCTCGAGCTCCTCGCACGTCCAATCGAATGCAGCCGAGTTCGGCACCTGCGCTCAACCCCCGGTTGGAATCCCGGCGGATTCCGAAGTCAGATAGGCAGCCGGCGTATCGGCAGTCGATCGCCGGAAACTTAGAGTGGGGCCGAGCGGGAGCGAGTTGTTTTCCCTACTCGATCGCTGCAGGCCCACGGCAGCCGTCCGTCCCCATCGCAATCCGGCACGCGCGCCCGAGCCGAACCGAAGGCATTTCACCCCGTTCGGGCGGACGACGGCCGCCCCGCGACTACCGGCGTTCGACCAGGCTGTCCCGGATCTCGCGCTTCAGGATCTTGCCCGACGCGTTCCGCGGCAGCGGCTCCTCGAAGATCTCGACGATCGTGGGGACCTTGAACTTGGCGACCCGCGACTCGACGTGCGCGGTCAGCGCCACCACGTCGATCGTTCGCCCCTTCTTGGCCATCACGGCGACGGCGACCTCTTCTCCGAGCCGGTCGTGAGGCATGCCGAAGACCGCCGCCTCGTGGACCGCCTCGAATTCGTAGACGACCGCCTCGACCTCGGCGCAGTAGATGTTCTCCCCGGCGCGCAGCACCATGTCCTTCGCTCGGTCCTCGACGAAGACGAAGCCTTCGTCGTCGATCCGGCCGAGGTCACCGCTCTTGAGCCAGCCGTCGACGATCGTCTCCGCCGTCGCCTCGGGCTTGTTCCAGTAGCCGCGAATCAGGTTCGGGCCGCGGAAGCAGATCTCGCCCACCTCGCCGCGCGGAACCGGGTTCATCTCCTCGTCGAAGCACTCGACCTCGAGGATCGGCACCGCGCGTCCGGAG
>JAUIMK010000313.1 GCA_030432735.1 bacterium | reverse complement strand
TGGCACCGCTGCTCTCGGTCGCGATTGGACTGGCCACGAGGAGGCTCGACTGATGATGATGGAAATCAACCTGCTGCCGCATCGCGAAGCGCGACGCGCGGCGGACCTCCGGGAGACCGTCGCCGTGCTGGTGCTCGGTCTGGTGGTCGTCGGCGGCGGGATCTTCCTCACGGACAAGGGCGTGAAGAGCGACCTCGCCGCGGCGGAGACGAGCGTCGCGCAGCTCCAGGCGGACATCGAACGCTACGAGCCGCAGAAGAAGCTGGTCAAGAAGTTCAAGAAGCGGAAGAAGCAGCTGCAGAGCAAGCTCGACGTGATCGACAGCCTGGAAGAGGCCCGGAACGGACCGGTTCGCGTCCTGGACGAGCTCTCCGAGCGCGTCCCCGACCGACTCTGGCTCACCTCCGTCGAGACGAAGGGCAAGGGCATCAAGCTCGAGGGCCAGAGCCTCGACACCGGCGTCGTCGCGGACTTCCTCCGCGGCCTGAACGCGTCGCCGTACTTCAAGAACGTCGATCTCGACAAGACTTCGGGGGGCAAGGTCGTCAAGGGCGTCCGCCTCGTGAACTTCGAGATCCGCGCAGACATGACCTCGCCGGCCAAGAAGAAGGCCGACGAGGCGAAGTCCTGAGCAGGGGGGAGTCATGGCGTTGGACATGAACGTCGATTTAGACGAGAAGCTCGAGCAGCTCGCCAAGGTTCCGAAGACGATTCGCCTGGCGGTCGTCTGCGCCCTGCTGGTGAGCATCGCGGGCGCCTACTGGTACATGTCGTACCAGCCGGCCCAGGCGCGACGAGCGGAGCTGGTCACCCAGGCCCAGGAGCTGCAGCGGACGCTCAACAACGCGCGCGCCGTGGCGAACAACCTTCCGGCCTTCGAGGCCGAGGTGGCGGAGCTGGAGCGTGACCTGGATCTCGCTCTGAAGCAGCTGCCGAACCGGAAGCAGTTCGAAGATCTGCTTCAGGACATCAGCACGGCAGGGAAGAAGGTCGGCGTGTCGATCAAGACGATCGATCGCAGCAAGGAAGTGAAGCGGGACTTCTACGCGGAGGTGCCCTTCAACCTGGAGCTCGAAGGCACGTACCACGATCTCGCGCGGTTCTTCGAGATGGTGGCGACGCTGCCTCGGATCGTGAACGTCGGCGCGCTGCAGATCGACGTCCAGAAAGAGACCCGCACGGCGACGCGCCTCAAGGTCTCGGGTAAGGCGACCACCTTCCGATTCCTGAGTGGCGAGGCTTGATCCGATGGGTGGCCGAGTCGAGGAGCGGGGACGAGTGAAGTATTCGAAGCTTTTCATGGTGCTCTTGCTGGCGTTGTCCCTGGTCGTGATGGCGACGGGATGTGCCGAGGAAGACCAGTCCGGGAAGCCGGGCGTCGCGGAGTTCGAGAAGGAACGCCAGGCGCTCGCGAACCGTGACAAGTCCAAGGCGAGCAAGAAGTCGAAGAAGTCCAAGAAGGGCGCGAAGGAGAAGACGGCGAAGGGGACGAGTGGAGGTACGGGCTACGCCGCAGGCGAAGCCGACTACTTCTACGACCCGCGCGGCAAGCGCGACCCCTTCCGCTCGATCCGCTTCGCCGCGGACGACTCCGACGAAGAACAGAAGCGGGACTTCGGGCCGTTGGGGGATTTCGAGCTGGGTCAGCTCGAGCTCTCTGCGGTGATCTGGGACGCGGGCAACCCGCGGGCCCTGATCCTCGATCCCGGTGGCCGCTCGTACATCGTGCGAGAGGGCAGCGCGATCGGAAAGAACAACGGTCAGGTGATTCACATCGGCGACAACCTCGTCCTCGTCAAGGAAACCTACGAGAACTTCGCAGGCGAACAGACGACCAAGGACGTGGAGTTGCGGATTCGTTTGAGCCAGGGAGGGTGAGCTCAATGGTCGATCCGAAGAACGGATGGCTTTCTATTGGAATCCGGAGCGCGATGGCAACGATCGTTGTCGCCATCGTCGCGATGGGCTGTGCGACGCCGGAGACGCCCACCGAGGGCGGTTCGGCAACTCCGATGGTTCAGACGATCGGGGACGTGTCGGTCGCGCGGGAGGGGGACGGCTCCGTCGTCACGCTCGCGGGTCTGATCGATCCGATCTACTCGGTGACGGCATCGGGTGAGGAGAACCTGGTCGTCATCGACCTGGTGGGCGTCGGCAACCCCGGCGAGGGCGACCTCGACGGTGACGTTGCGGACGGCGACCAGCAGGTCGCGGCCTACGACGGTGTGGTCGATCTGGTCACGCTCTCGACCTACGACGAGGACGGCGGCACGCCGCTCACGCGCGTCGAGATCGTGATGGCCGAGGCCGGGACCGCGGACGTGGTCTCGACGGAGGGCGGACTCACCGTTCGCGTCACGCCGGCGGCGCTCGCCCTCGGTGAGGCGGAGTCCTCCGAGGACTGGGCCGACGGTGCGGCGGACGCTGCTCCCTGGCAGGCCGAAGCGGATTCGATGGAATCGGTCGAGATGAACGAGACCGAGGTCGCCTTCGAAACGGAGCCCGAGGCGGCGCCGATCTACGAGGCGCCCCCGGCGGCGACGACGCTCATGGGCGTCTCCGCCCAGGCGACGGACGGCGGTGTCCTGGTCGGTCTCGACACCGACGGCGGCATCGGTGCCCTCGAAGCGTTCACCCTCGAGAATCCGGCGCGCCTGGTCGTGGACCTGCCCGGGATCGCGGCCGCCAGCTCGGCGACCGGTGTCTCGGTCGACTCGGATCTGGTGACCGGCGTGCGCCTCGGGGCCCACGCCGACAAGGTGCGCATCGTGATCGACGGCGGCTCGGCGGCGGGAGACTTCTCCGGCCGTCAGATCATGCCGGGGACCACGGGCCTCTGGATCGCGATCGGCGGGGGCGAGTCCCTGGCGCAGGCGATGACGGAGGCGCTCGACGGAGCCGAGGCGGCTTGGATCGCCAATGCCGCCGCCGCGCCGACGCCGGAGACGGAGCTCGCGTTCGACGAAGAGGCTGCCTTCGAGCAGACCCTCGAGGCGATCGCAGCCGAGGACGATTCGGCGACGCTTCCGCAGGACGCGTACGCGGCGGACACTTCGCTGGCCGAAGTGGCCCCGGTCGAAGAGACGCCCTACGAGACGGCACCGGCCGCCTACGAGGCGCCCGTGGCCGAGGACGCGGCGCCGTCGACGCTCACGCTCGCGGAGGTCTACGGCCTCCACTACGAGCGGACCGAGGGGCTCGACCGGACGGCGATCCTCGCGGACGACACGCTCGCCTACACGACGAGCGCGCCGGATGCCGCCACCTACGTGGTCAGCATCCCGGGTGCGCAGATCAGCGAGGAGGCCTCGGACCGGATCTTCCCGAAGCAGGGTGGGCCGGTCTCGATGATCCACGCCTTCCAGCAGCCCGAGGTCGAGGTGCCGGAGGTGCGCGTCGTCTTCACGCGGGCGCCGAACCAGCAGCCGGTGATCAGCCGACGCGGTTCGATGCTCTTCGTGGAGTTCCAGGACATGGGCATCGCGGCCGCCGCGCCTCCGGCGTTCCCGAACGCCGGAGGAGACGACGACTCGATGGGGCTCACCCTGAGCGAGTCGCCCGTGGACCCGGTCGGGGCGGAAGCGCCGGTCGCCGGCACGACGCCGATGACGGATCCCTATGCCATGGATGCGCCGGTTCAGGCGCCGACGGCAGCGACGTCCGAGCCGACGCCCGTGGCGGCCATCGCGACGCCGGTGGCGCCGGTCGAGGTGACGCAGGCTGCCGCGCCGGGATTCGAGTCGGGGGGCGCCCTCGAGGCGATGGCCGTCGCGGATCCGGGCGCCATGTGGGACACGCCGCAGGCGGCTCCGGCCAACCCGGCGGCGGTCGAGGTTCCGGCGGCGATCGAGGTGCTCGAAGAGGGTGGCCTGATCGACGGCAAGGAATACCGCGGCCGACGCGTCTCGCTGGACTTCAAGGACGTCGCGATCGCGGACGTGCTCCGGCTGATCGCCGAGGTCAGTGATCTCAACATCATCGCCGGCGACGAGGTCTCCGGGAACGTCACGATCCGACTCGTCGACGTGCCCTGGGACCAGGCGCTGGACGTCATCCTCATGACCAAGGGCCTGGGCTTCGTCCGGGTGGGCAACGTCCTCCGGATCGCGCCCTCCGACGTGCTCAAGGCGGAGGAAGAGGTCCGGCTCCAGGAGCGCCGCAACAAGGAGAAGCTCGAGGATCTCGAGGTCAAGCTCCTGCCCGTCAACTACGCCTCGGTCAAGGACACGGAGGGGCTCGTGAAGCGCCTCCTCTCTGCCCGCGGCACGGTCAACCTGGACGAGCGCACCAACACGCTGATCATCAAGGACATCGCGTCCGTGATCGACGAAGCGAGCGCGCTCATCTCGGCGATCGACACCCAGACGCCGCAGGTCATGATCGAGGCCAAGATCGTCGAGGCCAGCCTGGACTTCAGCCGCGAGCTCGGCTCGGTCTGGGGCGTCCAGACGCAGCGCTTCACGGATCCCTACGATCCCGACACGCCGCGAACCGACCTCGACTTCGCCAACGACGGGATCAACCTGATCGACGAGAACAGTCTGGCCTTCGCCAACCCGATCGCCGCGGTGCCCACCGGGCTCCTGACGGTCGGCGCCTTGATCCTCGACCAGGACTTCCGGGTCGATGCACAGATCCAGGCGGCGGAGTCCACGGGTGACGGCAAGGTCGTCTCGAGCCCGCGGATCGTGACCCTCGACAACACGGAGGCCCGGATCGAACAGGGTGTGTCGATTCCCTTCCAGACCTTCGAAGGGGGCGATGCGAAGCTCGAGTTCATCGACGCCGTCCTGTCGCTCATCGTGACGCCGCACATCACGGCGGACGAGAGCATCATCATGGAGATCCAGGTCAGCCGGAACGCACCGGACGACTCGGTCCAGACGCCGACCGGTTCGCCGGCGATCGCCCGGAACGAGGCGACGACGGAGACGCTGGTCAAGGATGGACAGACGCTGGTGCTCGGCGGGATCTATACGATCACCAAGAGCAACACCCAGAGCCGCATTCCCTATCTGCACCGGATTCCGGTCATCGGGAATGCCTTCAAGAGCAACTCCGTGCGGGACTCCCGCCAGGAGCTGCTGGTCTTCGTGACGCCGCGCATCGTGCGGCTGCCGGAGATGGCCTCGAACTGAGCCTGCGCCCGTGGGCGCTGGGCGCGAAGCCCGCGCCCTCGGACGTAGGCCAAGACGTCGGGTGACGTCGCAACGGAGGTCCAGCGAGGCCTCCGCCGGTGGAGCCCGAAGGACGGGGGGAGCTTGCTCCCCCCGTTTTTTTTATGCTGCCCGCGTGGGTGGAGAGAGCACGCAACCGTCGGTCGATCGAAGGCCGGTCTTCCTCGTCGGCATGATGGGCGCGGGCAAGTCGACCGTGGGGCCCGCGCTCGCCTCGCGACTCGGACGCGCCTTCGTCGACACGGACCGGGAGGTCGAGCGCGCCGCCGGGGTGAGCGTCGCCGAGATCTTCGCGCGGGAAGGCGAGGCGGGCTTCCGCGAGCGCGAGCGGGCGGCGATCGAGGCGGCGAGTCGGGAGGCCGCGGTCGTGGCTTTGGGCGGCGGCTCGATCGTCCAGCCCGGCGCCGCGGACCACCTGATCGAGC
>JAUIMK010000312.1 GCA_030432735.1 bacterium | reverse complement strand
CGGCGGCGGACGTCCCCGGCTCGCAGAAGGCTGCCTTCGACACGGGTGGCGGCTTCGACGACCTCGGCTGGAGCCCGGAAGGCAACGTCTTCTTCCAGTACGCGGTCAACGCGCCGTCCGGCGAGAGCCACTACACGATCTCCGCGGCTGCGGACATCGATGCGGACGACACGGATCAGTTCTGGGGCTACGTCAAGCCCGACGGTGCTGACGCCACGGTCGCCGGTGTGCACGCTGCGTGCCTCGACTCCGGTGTCGGTGCGGGCCAGAACCAGCTGTCCACGGTGGGTCCCTGCGCCAGCACGTTCGGCCAGTCGGTCTTCTAGTCCGACTCGGTCCTACGACCGAACGAAGACGGGGTCGGGCATCACGCCCGGCCCCGTTTTTCTTTGCGCACGCCCCGCCGATCAGGAAATGATTCGGCCGCCGCCGCCGGGCATGCCGCCCGGACCGCCCATGCCCCCCATGCCGCCGGGGCCCTGGCCGGGCACGACGATGCGGTTGGCTTCCTGGCGCTGGAGCTCGCGCGCTTCTTCCATCAGGCGCTCGACGGCGTCCTGCACGGCCTGCGGGAACGCCGCGAAGGCCGCGGTCAGCGAGTCCGCCTCGATCGGGCAGTTGATCGGGAGCGGGCCGCGCGCGGACATCAGCGTCGTCTCGCCGATGAAGAGCGTCGGGCGGGAAGGATCGTCGAGACCCTCCGCGGTCACGGGGGTCAGGCGGCGGATCGAGGCCACCTTCAGATCACTGAAGGTCTCCTCGCGGTAGAGGTTCTCGGTGTCGACCGCGATCTCGGCCAGCGGGTTCGTGGGTTCTTCGCTCACAGGGGTCTCCTCGGTGGACCCCATGATCGCAGATGACGGCATCGAACGCCCGGGATCGGGCGGGACCGTCCGACCCGATTCAGTCGCTCGGCCCCGCGACGATCTCCGACAGGATCGCGCCGAGGCCCGCGAGCTCGCCGTCCTCGAGGGACTCCACGTCCGGAAGACACGCGACCATCTTCTCGAGCTCGTCGGCGGCATCGCCTTCGAGGGAGTCGAAGACGAGGCCGAAGCCGCTCGCGCCGTCGTCGCGGACGACCTCGGCGTCGACCACGATCGGATCCGCGCAGGTCGGTCCGTGGAGCGCGATCGTGAAGCGATCGCCGACGTGGAGGTCCGGGTGGCGCTCGATGCGCATGCCGCCGGCGGAGAGATCCCGGCCGATCAGCACGAAGGGTCCGTCGCTGCCTTCGGCGACGACGCCGGAGGCGTAGTGGCCGCGCGCGTGTCGGCGGCGATCGCGAGGATCTTCGGCGGTCGGCGGCCGTGAGCCCGAGCCGGCGCCGAGCTCGACCTCGACCTCGGAGCCCGCGAGGATCGGCGGGTCGGTCTCGTCGTCGAGGGTGAGATCCGGGAGGGACGGCAGCTGCGCCGCGGGAATCGCCGGTGCGCCGGCGACGATCGCGCCGCTTCGCGACTGCGGACCCGATGCCCAGTGGTTGATCAGCGTGGTGAGGCGCGTGCGATCCGCCTCCGGCATCTCCGGATCGAAGAGCACGGCGAGCATCGAACGGTCGTCACCGGGCTCGCGCACGAGGCGGCGGACGGTGCCGCGGAGCGCGAGGGGCTCGCCGTCGCTCCAGGCCTGGTCGTTGGCGGGGATGGTGAACTCGATCGGATCGCCGACGGTCAGCGAGCTGGTCGTCTGGAGGCGGCAGCCGCGATTCGAGAGGTCGACGAGGACCGTCTGTGCGCCGGTGCGCGGCAGGTCGACCGGGGATCCGACGGCGACGCGCGGGTCCTCGCGACGCTCGCTGCCCTTGTAGAGGGCCCGCGCGATCAGCAGGCGCCAGATCTCGGCATCGGCGGGCAGACGGATCAGCAGGTGGAGTCCGCCCCGGCGCAGGCGACGCCGCATCGCCGGCGAATCCTCCGCGACGGCGATGATGCGCAGCGGACGGCCGGGCGCCGCATCGGCCGGGCTTCCGCGCCGGACGCGCTCTACCCGTCGTGGCGTCACGATCAGCAGATCGCGCGGCGGCGCGACCTCGTCGGGGATCTGCCCACCGCGGAGCCGCGTGTAGGACACGCCCTGTTCGTCGAGGACCTGCGCGACCTCGTCGAGCTCACCGTCGTCGACGAGCAGGATGCCGGGATGGGCGGGGGCGATGCTCATGGGATCTCCGCTGCTGCACGCGGTTCGTCGGCCGGCGCAGGACACGGCTCCTGGATCGACACATCGCCGCCCCGCCTGAAGTCCGCGGGACCCGCCGGGCGATCCGCTCAGGGGGTCGATCTGCGTACGCGATGCACGAGCCCTGCGATCGCGCTGCCGGCCATCCCGACGGCGAGGGCGAACACGAGCGGCTGGGCGCTCGTCGAAGCGTATGGAGACACCGCGAGCGCGAGCAGGGTCAGGTTGCTGGCCACGTGGGCGGTGATCGCGACGCCGAGGCCGAAGCCCTGGCGAAGCGCCCCGAGCTGAAGGCCGAGGAGGAAGGCCACGAGGGCGTCCCGCGGCGGGGCGTGGAACACCGCGAAGAGCGCGGCGCTGCCGAGGATCGCCCCCGCCGGGCCGAGCGCACGCCGCAGCCCGCCGAAGAGCGCTCCGCGGAAGACCAGCTCCTCGAGGGCCGCCAGCCCGGCGGTCGACGCCACGGAGAGCGCACCGATCTCCGGCGGCACCGCGTCGGCGGCCGGGCGCGTCGCCGCGAAGCCGGCGAATGCGCGCGTCCAGACGTGGTTGGCGGCGATGAGGCCGAGGATCTGCCAGAGCGGCGTCGCGAGCGGCGGGAAGCGGCGCGCGAGACGGCGGACGCGGGCGGCGAGGGGCGGGCGGGGGGCGCTCACGATCGCGGAAAGGTACCGCTCGCGGTGGGATGACGGACGCAGGGGCCGGATCCGGGTGGCGGTGATGGAAGCGACGCGGGCCCGGCTGCTACGCTCGTCGTGTGTCCCAATCCGAGCTCCGATCGTCCTTGTTGGTGGCGATGCCACAGCTCTCCGACCCCAATTTCCGGCGCGCGGTGGTGCTCGTGGTCCATCACGACGCCGAGTCGACCTTCGGTCTCGTCCTGAACCGCGACGTCGAGCTGACGGTGGACGAGCTCTGCGAGAGTCTCGACTTCCCGTGGAACGGCGAGCGCGGAGCCGAGGTCGCCTGGGGCGGACCGGTCGAGTCGAATACCGGCTGGCTGCTCTTCCAGGACAGCCTCGACATGGAGGTCGACGAGGATCACGTGTCGCGCCTCGAAGGTTCGCTCTGCTTCGCGGGCTCGATGGACGTGTTCCGCCAGCTCGCGGAACGGCCGCCGGAGGATCTCCGGATCTTTCTCGGCTACGCGGGCTGGGGCGAGGGCCAGCTCGAGATGGAGCTCGCCCAGGGCGCCTGGGTCGTGGCGCCGCTCTCTTCGGAGGTCGTGTTCGACGTGCCGAAGGAAGCGATGTGGGATCACGTGCTGCGCGCGATGGACGTCGATCCGGCGACCCTGATCTCGACGGCGGGAGTGCACTAGTCATGCGGAGCTCACGCCCCAAGAAGCCGTCTCCGTACGAGGTGCGCTGTCCGCGTTGTGACGTGAGCTTTCCGGTCGGGACGCGGACCTGTCTGCACTGCGGCGGTCCGACGGGCGAGGCCGGCCCCTTGTTCGAGATGGACGATCCCGCCGAGTACTCGATGGAGACGGGAGGCGAGGGCTACACGATCTCGTCGTCACGGCCCGCCGATGCGGGAGCGAAGCGCAAGGAGTCGCCCTTCGGTGTCTTCGAGGAGGCCGGGATCTTCCAGGACGACTCGCGATCCGAGCCCGCGAACGACCGCGCCTATCAGCAGGACGCAGAGCCCCCGAGCTTCGTGCAGACGCTCATGCGATCGGCGGGGAGCTTCATCTGGATCGCGGTGCTGATCGCGTTCTCCCTCTCGAGGAGCTGCGGCAACTGATGCCCGGGTCCGCGAAGCCTTCCCTGGGGCGGCTCCACGGCGTGAGTCTCTCGCCCTTCGTCCGGAAGGTCCGCGCGATCCTGGCGATCAAGGACGTCGACTACGAGCTCGTGAACGTGATGCCGGGTGCGATGCCGCCCGAGTTCCTCGCGCTCTCTCCGATGTCGAAGATCCCGGTCTGGGAGGAGGGCGACTGGAGCGTGCCCGACTCGTCGGTGATCGCCGCCTATCTCGAGCGGGTCGTGCCGACGCCCTCGGTCCTGCCCGAGGATCCTCGGCGGATGGCGCGGGATCTCTTCTGGGAGGAGTTCGCGGACACGCGGTTGGTCGAGGCCGGCACGCCGATCTTCTTCCAGCGCGTCGTTCGTGCGCGGGTCTTCGGCGAGGACCCGGACGAGGAGATCGTCCGGCGGCACGCGGAAGAGATCCTGCCTCCGGTGCTCGATCAGCTCGAAGCGCTCTTCCTGACCGATGTCGATCCGGAACGGCCGACCCTCGGTGGGCTCGCGGTCTGGTCGACGATCGTGAACCTCGAGCACTCGGAGCACGCGCTGGACCCGGACCGCTGGCCGGGGCTTTCGGCGTTCATCGCGCGTCTCAGCGCAGCCCCCGCGCTCGCGGCCCTGCTCCGGGAGGAGCGCGCGATGTTGGGCGACGGCTGAGACGTCTTCGTATACTGCCGGCCCGCGGACGTCACCGCGCGGAGCCGGATCGACCGGAACTCCGGAACACGAGAGAGGGAAGCAGCATGAAGGTCGAAGCCGCCGTCGCCGTCGAGGCCGGGAAGCCGCTCGAGATCGACGAGATCGAGCTCGAGGGCCCGAAGCACGGGGAGTGCCTGATCCGGCTCGAAGCCACCGGCGTCTGCCATACCGACGCATTCACCCTCTCGGGCGACGACCCGGAAGGGCTCTTCCCGGCGATCCTCGGTCACGAAGGCGCTGGCGTCGTCGAAGAGGTCGGTCCCGGCGTGACCTCCCTCGAGGTCGGCGATCACGTGATCCCGCTCTACACGCCCGAGTGTCGGCAGTGCAAGTTCTGCCTCTCGGGCAAGACGAACCTCTGCGGCGCGATCCGCGAGACCCAGGGCCAGGGCCTGATGCCGGACGGCACGAGCCGCATCACCTGGCGCGGCAAGAAGATCCACCACTACATGGGGACGTCGACCTTCGCGCGCGCGACCGTGGTTCCGGAGATCGCCCTCGCCAAGGTCCGCAAGGACGCGCCCCTCGACAAGGTCTGCCTGCTGGGCTGCGGCGTGACGACGGGGATCGGCGCCGTGCTCAACACCGCCAAGGTCGAGCCCGGCTCGACCGTCGCGATCATCGGCCTCGGCGGGATCGGTCTCGCCTGCGTGCAGGGCGCGGTCATGGCCGGCGCCGACCGCATCATCGGCATCGACACGAACCCGAAGAAATTCGAGCTCGCGATGCAGTTCGGGGCGACCGAGTGCGTCAACCCGAAGGACGTGGGCGACGTCGAGGCGCACATCATCGACGCGACCGACGGGGGCGTCGACTACTCCTTCGAGTGCATCGGCAACGTCGAGACGATGGGAACGGCGCTTCGCATCTGCCACAAGGGCTGGGGAGAGAGCGTGATCATCGGTGTCGCCGGCGCGGGCCAGGAGATCCACGCGCGCCCCTTCCTCCTCGTCACCGGCCGCGTCTGGCGCGGCACGGCCTTCGGCGGAACGAAG
>JAUIMK010000311.1 GCA_030432735.1 bacterium | reverse complement strand
TTCGGCCAGTTCATCGGCGACGGGATCCGCTTCGTACAGGTGAGCGTGGTGTCGATGGGCGAGGTCGAGAAGAGCCTCGACTTCTTCATGGGCAAGAACACGCCGGACCGCAAGAACTTCATCGTAGAGAACCTGAGCACGGAGGTGCTCTGAGATGAGCCGACTCGAGAGCTTGATGAAGGATCACTTCATCGAGTATGCGAGCTACTTCATCCTCGATCGCGCGATCCCCGAGCTCCGGGACGGCTTGAAGCCCGTCCAGCGCCGGATCATGCATACGCTGTTCAAGATGAACGACGGGCGCTTCCACAAGGTGGCGAACGTCATCGGCGACACGATGAAGCTCCACCCGCACGGCGACGCGTCGATCGGGGACGCGCTCGTCGTCCTGGCGAACAAAGACTATTTCATCGAGCGCCAGGGGAACTTCGGCAACATCCTTACGGGGCACCCCGCGGCCGCGCCCCGCTACATCGAATGCCGGCTGACCGAGCTGGCGCTCGAGACGATGTTCCATCCCGCGCTGACGGACTTCGTCGACTCCTACGACGGTCGGAGCGAAGAGCCGGTCGTCCTGCCGACCAAGCTTCCCGTCGTGCTGATGACCGGGACGGAGGGGATCGCGGTCGGCATGTCGACCAAGATCCTGCCGCACAACCTGCCGGAGATCTGGGCGGCGCAGATCGCGATCCTCAAGAAGAAGAAGTTCAAGCTCTTCCCGGACTTTCCGCAGGGCGGTCTGATGGACGTATCCGCCTACGAGGACGGCGCCGGGAAGGTCGATCTCCGCGCGAAGATCGAGTCCCGGGACAAGAAGACGGTCGTCATCCGCGAGATACCCTTCGGTACGACGACCGAGAGCCTGATCGCCTCGATCGAGGCGGCGGTCCAGAAGGGGCGGGTCAAGCTTTCCTCGATCGACGACTTCACGACCGACCACGTCGAGATCGAGCTCTCGATCGCGCGCGGCTCCGACGCCAAGGAAGTCATCCCGCAGCTCTACGCGTACACCGACTGCTCCGTCTCGGTGTCGTCGAACCTCGTGGTGATCGACGACCGCAAGCCGATCCAGCTCACGGTCAGCGAGATCGCGAAGGCGCTCACGGACCAGCTGAAGGCGCAGATCAAGGCGGAGCTCGAGTACGACCGCGAGCAGCTGATCGACCGCAAGCACTGGCTCACCCTAGAGCAGATCTTCGTCGAGAAGCGCGTCTACAAGCAGATCGAGACGAAGAAGACGGCAGAAGCGGTCCGCAAGGCGGTCTGGGACGGGATGCAGAAGCACAAGCGCCTCTTCGTCCGGCCCATGGTGGACGAGGATATCTCGAGGCTCCTCGAAGTCCGCATCCGCCGGATCTCCGCCTACGACATCGAGCGCAACCGCCAGGAAATCGCGGACATCGACAAGAAGATCAAGGAGATCGAGCGCAAGCTGAAGAACATGGTCAAGACGACCGTGGACTATCTCGAGGGCATGATCGAGAAGTACGGCGATCAGTACCCGCGTCGCACGAAGATCACGGAGATCGAGCAGGTCGACAAGAAGGCCGTCGCTCGCCAGAACCTGCGCCTCTCCTACGACAAGAAGTCGAGCTTCTTCGGCACCGACGTCCGCGGCGACCAGTTCAAGATGACGGTCTCGGAGTTCGACAACGTCCTCGGGATCGCGAAGGACGGCACCTACCGGATCATGAACGCGCCCGAGAAGGTCCTGTTCACCGGGCCGATGATCTACGCGGAGCTCTTCGACCCGGATCAGGGGGCGGAGTTCATCGTCGTCTATCGGGACAAGAAGAAGATGGCCTTCGCGAAGAAGATCAAGATCGAGAAGTTCATCCGGAATCGCGAGTACCGCCTGATCAAGGACAAGGGCGGCCGCGTCGACCTCCTCCTCGGCCCGGACGAGCTCGGCACGGTCCACATGGACTTCGTGCCTGCGAAACGGCAGCGTCTCAAGGAAGCGGATTTCGACCTCGGGACCCTCGACTGGACGAGTCCGTCGGCACGGGGCGTGCGGATGGCACCGAAGCCCGTCGGCAAGGTCAAGTTCGCCCCGGCGCCGGCGAAGGATGGTGGGGCCGCGAAGAAGGGAGCGGCCAGGAAGGCCGCGAAGACGGCTGCGAAGGGCGGGGCGAAGAAGGATGGCAAGCAGGGCGATCTCTTCTAGCGCGAAGGGGAAGCGGATGTTGGAGTTCTCGCTCGTCGCGGTCCTCGTCCTCGGGGTGCTCGTCTTCGTCGCCTGCAATCGGGCGGATCGCGCCCGGGATTTCGCCGCGGCGGGGCCCGGCCTCGGGATGCAGTTCTCGGAGGATCTCCCGTCCGAGACCGCGGCGGCGATCCGGGCGATCCCCTCGGTCGCGCGGCGGACGCGGAACTTCTTTCCGCGGGTGCTCTCGAATCCCGAAGCGATGGTCTTCGACTGGGTCTGGCAGGACGATCGGTTGAAGGACAGGAACCGGGGGACGCAGACGGTCGTGGCGCTGCGCCGGCCCGGAGCATCGATGCCCGCGTTCCTGCTCGCCGAGAAGGACGCCGTCACGCGGGACGATGCGCGGGGCGCGGGTGACGCGGTCGTGTTCAGTACGCCGTCCCGCTGGGTCGATCGCTATGTGCTCCACGGAGCGTCGCCGGAAGACCTGCGCGCACTCTTTCCCGAAGCGGCGCGGGACGCGACCGGGCTCCCGAGCGGGGTTCGGATCGAAGGCGCGGGGGAGTGGGTGATCGTGTACGGCCCGGAGCGGGACGTGGATCCGTCGGCGTTCGTGGCGGAGCTCGGCCGGGCTCGGGAGATCGTCGCAGCCTGGACGGCGCCCGGTACGGCTTCGAACTAGGGCCTCGGCCTGGAGCGAAGGCGGTCGCGTCCGCCCTGGCTCGACCCCCGCCGCGCGGAGTCCGCACTCTCGTCGTCGGCTGCCGCCGGTTCTCTGCCCTCGAGCTCGAGTGGCGGCTCTCGGGGCGCTCAGGGCGAGGAGAGCGGCTCCCGCTTGACTTTATTTCGATATTTTGAGAAACATCGAAATATGGATCGACAAGACCTCCTCACCGCCCTCGCCGCCCTCGCCCAGGAGACCCGCCTCGACGTGTTCCTCCGCCTGGTTCAGGCGGGGCCCGGTGGCCTCCCCGCCGGCGTGCTCGCGAGCGAGGTCGGCGCTTCGCCGGCGACGCTCTCCTTCCATCTGAAGGAGCTGCGCAACGCGCGCCTCGTCCACTCGGCGCGGGAGGGGCGCTCGATCCGATACGCCCCCGACTTCGCCGTGATCCAGGAAATCGTCGGCTTCCTCGCGAGCCACTGTTGCCGGGACGCGAGCGGCGGCGCCGACCTCGCGACGGATCTCGCCCCTTGAACGCTTGTCGCCGGATACGCCCGGTGAGTCGCGTCGGCGCCGATCGCGCGGCCGACGCCCGAAAGGAACGAAGATGAGACTGCAGCTCGCCCTCAACGTGAACGACCTCGACCAGGCGGTCGATTTCTATTCGAAGCTCTTCGACACCGAGCCGGCCAAGCGGAAGCCGGGCTACGCCAACTTCGCGATCGCGAACCCGCCCCTCAAGCTGGTGCTCTTCGAGGTCGAGGGCGCGACCGAGCGTCTGAATCATCTCGGGGTCGAGGTCTCCGAGGCGGAAGAAGTGACCGCCGCGACCGAGCGCCTCAAGGCCGCCGGCCTCGCGGACCTCGTCGAAGACGAGGCGACCTGCTGCTATGCGAAGCAGGACAAGGTCTGGGCGATCGAGCCCCAGGGCTTGCGCTGGGAGTGGTACCGGGTCCTGGAAGACAGCGAAACGTTCGGTGAAGACGCGGTCGGCGTGCTGGAGGCCGAGGCGCCTCCGGTCGGACGCGTCGAGCGTTGCTGCTAGGCGCGGCCCGCCGACTCAGTACTGGCGCCAGCGTCGCTGGATGTGGCGCTGGCGCGCGTCCACCTCTCGGCGCCGGTCGGCGGCGGTCACGACCGGCGTGCCGGCGGGGAGCAGGTCGCGCACGCCCTCGATCGGCGTGACGACCGTCTTGAGCGTCGGCATCCGATCCCTCGGCGGGAGCTCGTCGAAGATGAAGCGCATCGACATCGTCATCTTGTCGAGTCCCGTGGTGTCGAGCCAGCCCGGCGTGCCGGGGTCGCGCTCGGAGACGACGTAGTAGCGGGCACCGTCCGCCGCGACCGGGTTCTGGCTCCCGGTCTGGCTGCTCACGTAGTTCGCCTGGTCCGGCGACTCGCCCCAGAGGTTGCTCAGCTGGAAGCCGAGATAGTGCGGCTCGACCGGGGACTCGACGCGCACGACGAGCGCCTCGTCGCTCCCGATCTCGAGGGTGCCCGCCGCGTAGAGCTGGCCCGCGCCGGCGGTGCCGCCGGCGATGAACGGAGGCGCCGGCGGATTGAGGTCGTTCAGGGGCAGCGCCTGCCTCCCGTCGCCGTTCCGGTCCCCGTTCACCTCGAGGCCGAGCTCGTGGAGACGATTCCAGAACGCGACCTGGTTCGCGACGAGTCGTCCGATCTGTCCGAGGTCGAGACCCATCCGAGCACTCGAACGGGGCGGCCGCGGCATGCCGCGCATGTCGAGGCGGACGATCTCGAGCTCGAGCGGGACCTCGTCGTTCCAGTCCGAGAAGGTCTCCCGCACGTTGAGCTGGGTCGCGTCGCGCATGCGGTAGGTCGTCGTCCCGAACGCGGACGGGCAGGGGACTTCCGCTCGACTGGCGATGAAGTGTCCCTCGTAGCCTCGCGGTCTTCGCGCGGCGACGATGATCTCGAAGCGGCCTTCGTCGTCGAGCTCGAGCTCGAACTGATCGAGGGCGTCGAGGGTCTGGTTGCGACACGCGGTCATCTCGGCGAGCTCACCGGTCTGACCGATCACGGCGGTCGAGGTCTGGAAGATGACGACGCGCGGCGCGCGGGGGCCCGATCGTCCCCGCTCGCCGGTTCGCCACTCCTGCGCGTCGAGGGCGCGCCCGCGGATACGGTACACCCCCTCCGCATCGATCGACGCGGACAGGTACATCGTGTCGGGATTGTCGATCGTCCACTTCGAGAGCATGCGGACCGAGCGCTGGAAATAGGGGAAGTCGGGGTCGCGCTGGGTCTGCGCCTCGATGATCCGGGTGAGGTGGCCTAGCAGGTAGCGATAGCCCTCGGCGAGGTTGCGGTCGGTCGGCTCGGGCGGGAAGAAGGCCGGGTCTTCGATCGCCCTGCGCGCGCCATCGAGTCCCCGGATGAATTCCACCCAGCCGCGGCTGAGCGATTCGGGGGCGACCTCGGACTCGGCGGTGACCGTGACGCTCGGAACGGGCTCGACCACGGGCTCCCCCGCGCCGAAGAGCGCGCATCCGGTCAGCAAGAGGGGAATCAGGGCTACGGTCGATCCGGGGTGCCGTGCGCGTGCAGGATTGGCCAAGCGAGTCCTCCTGGTCGCCGCGTGCTCGGGGCTCGAGCTGTCTCCAGGGCCGGTGGCCCGGCGGGCGGCGGGGCTGTTATCGTGGCCTCGGTCATGGCGGGCGTCAATCGCGACCGCATGACGGAACTCCTCCCTCTTCGACGGTGATCCGACGAGCGCGCCACGCGCTCACGGGGTCGGGCGGGAGACAAGACCCGGGAGCCCGAACATGGACGCGATGGAAGCCCTCTACACCACGCGCGCGATGCGCCGCGT
>JAUIMK010000011.1 GCA_030432735.1 bacterium | reverse complement strand
GCGCTCGATGAAGTAGTCCTTGTTCGCCAGCACGACGAGGGCGTCGCCGATCGACGCGTCGCCGTGCGGGTGGAGCTTCATCGTGTCGCCGATGACGTTGGCGACCTTGTGGAAGCGACCGTCGTGCATCCGGAACAACGTGTGCATGATGCGTCGCTGCACGGGCTTGAGCCCGTCGCGGAGCTCCGGGATCGCACGGTCGAGAATGAAGTAGCTCGCATACTCGACGAAGTGTTCCTTCATCAAGGATTCGAGTTGGCTCATCGAAATTCTCCGCTCGCTGCGTCAGACGGGATGAAGAGCACGGCTAGAGCACGTCCGTGGCGAGGTTGTCGACGATGAAGTCCTTTCGGGCGGGCGTGTTCTTGCCCATGAAGAAGTCGAGGCTCTTCTCGACCTCGCCCATCGACCCGACGCTCACCTGTACGAGGCGGATCCCGTCGCCGATGAACTGGCCGAACTCCTTCGGGCTGATCTCACCGAGCCCCTTGAAGCGCGTGACCTCGGGCCCCTTGATCTCTCCGAGGGCCGTGTCGCGCTCCGCCTCGGTGTAGCAGTACCGCGTCTCCTTCTTGTTCCGGACGCGGAAGAGCGGCGTCTCGAGGATGTAGACGTGGCCCTTGAGGACGAGGTCCTCGAAGTAGCGGAGGAAGAACGTGAGGAGCAGATTGCGGATGTGCATGCCGTCGACGTCGGCGTCCGTCGCGATCACGACGCGGTTGTAGCGGAGCCCTTCGAGTCCGTCCTCGATCCCGAGCGCGCGCATGATGTTGTAGAGCTCTTCGTTCTTGTAGATCGCGTCGCGCTTCAGTCCGTAGCAGTTGAGCGGCTTGCCCTTGAGCGAGAAGATCGCCTGGGTGTAGACGTCCCGGGTCGGGACCATCACGCCCGCCGCCGAGTCGCCCTCGGAGAGGAAGATCGTGGTGTCGTCGCGGCGCTTCGCCTTCGGGTCGTCGTAGTGGAACTTGCAGTCCGTGAGCTTCGGGATCCGGATCGCGACCTTCTTGGCGCGCTCCCGCGCATCCTTCTTGATTGCCGAGAGCTCCTTCCGGACCTTCTCGTTGAGAGCGACCTTCTCGAGGAGGATCTTCGCCTCGTTCTTGTTCTCGTGGAGCCAGCGGATCACCTGGTCCTTGACCGCGGGCACGAGCCAGCTCCGGACGTCGGCGGAGCCGAGCTTGTTCTTCGTCTGGCTCTCGAAGACGGGATCCTGCAGCTTGACCGAGATCGCGGCGACGATCCCGTCGCGCACGTCTTCGCCCGCATAGCTCTTCTTCGAGAACTCGTTCACGCCCTTCAGCAGGCCCTCGCGAAACGCGCTCTGGTGGGTCCCGCCGTCGTTCGTGTACTGGCCGTTCACGAAGGAGAAATACGACTCGCCGTAGGCGTTGCCGTGGGTGAAGGCCATCTCGAAGCGATCGCCATCACCGGTCGCGATCTCGTAGAGCGGCTGCGACTCGCCGAGCTCGTCGAGGAGCAGGTCCTTCAGGCCCGCCTTCGACTGGAAGGTCTCCTTCCGGGGCGGGCACTTGTACTCGAGCTTGAGACCGCGATTCAGGTACGCGTAGTACCGGAGGCGGTGCTCGATGTAGTTCTCCTGGAACTCGTAGCGGCCGAAGATCTCTTCGTCGGGGGTGAAGCGGATATAGGTTCCGTTCGGCTCCGTCGACTTGCCGCCCTTCTCCTTCTGGAGCTTCCCGCGGACGAAGTTCGCCTGCTTGAACTTCCCGTCCCGGACGCTCCGCACCTCGAAGTCGGAGGAGAGCGCGTTGACCGCCTTCGTACCGACGCCGTTCAGACCGACGGAGAACTGGAAGACGTCGTCGTTGTACTTGCCGCCCGTGTTGATCTGGCTGACGCACTCGACGACTTTGCCGAGAGGAATACCGCGCCCGTAGTCCCGGACCTCGACGGTCTGGCCGTCTCGGCTGATCTCGATCCTCTTCCCCTCGCCCATGATGAATTCGTCGATCGAGTTGTCGATCACCTCCTTCATCATCACGTAGATCCCGTCGACCGGGTTGGTGCCGTCGCCGAGTCGGCCGATGTACATGCCGGTCCGGAGGCGGATATGCTCGAGGGCGTCGAGAGTCTGGATCGCCTTCTCGTCGTAGGCGACGTCCTTCTTCTTGCCGCCCCCACCCGCACTCGCGGGCGTCCGGCCGGCGGCCTTCTTCTTCGTGGCTTTCTTCTTGGCGGCCATCTTCCCCAGCCTTCTCGCAGGTTTCGATCCGTAGGGCGACGGGAGCCGCGCACGCGGGATGAGGGGCGCGGGACGAACGTGGCTCGGCGCGACCCATCCCGGGCCGGCTCTGCAGGCGTTCGAGACGCGCGATCCGCGGCGACAGGCTCCTCGAGGAGCGATCTGTGGGGGGGGTGCGGCGTAGAGTGGGCCATTCGCCGCGATCGTCAAGCGGGGAACTTGCGGAGACGCGTGCGGCCCGCGGGGCTTCCATCGGCAGAGCGGAAGCAAGAGGGCATCGATGGGAAGATCGGCGGTCCCGCGAGCGAGGGGCCGACCACTCAGGGTCGATGGGAGGCGCAAGCCATGAATGAAACGCAGATCCTGGATCCGATCGACGCGATCGAGCTCGCCGAGCGCACGCCCCGCACCTGGGACACGCAGATGAAGACCTTCCGGATTCGCCTGATCCGGTTCGACCGCCCGGAGAGCAAGACGCTCCAGATCCGCTCGAACAGCGAGGCCGGCGCCCGCACCCAGGCCCAGAGCCGCGCCGGTCGCGAGTGGCGGATCGCGCGGATCGAACCGGTCTGAGCCCCGAGCGGCTCCGCAGAGGCGCCGTTCAGCGAAGCGTTCGTTTCTGCGTCGACCAGCTCCCCCGCGGTGCGGAGAAGACCAGGATGCGACGCTCCGTCCGAATCGTCGCGAGCGTGTCCTCCGCCGCCACCTCCTCGAGGGACTCGCCGACCTGGAGCGCTTCCGACGCGAAGCCGCGCCGACCCGGCGCGATGGCGAGCGCGCGACGATTGGTCGTGACGACGCCGACCGCCGCGCCGACCCGGACCACCGTCGGGAACTCGTTCGGCGTGAGCGCTTCCTCGACCCAGCCCGCCTGTCCGTTGAACGCGAGCGCGCGGCGGTTCGAGACGAGGAGCGCCACCCGGTCCTCGACGAGGATGGACCCGACCGGCGCCTCGTCGAGGCGGAAGCGCAGCTCGACCCAGTCGCGCCCCGAGGTCACGCCGAGGGCCCGGCGATCGGTGACGACCACCCCGACCCGCCCGCGACTCGCCTCGAAGAGCACCTCCTCGGCGACGTCGAGGCGAAGCGAGACCTGCCCGCCGGTGAGGGCGTCGAACGCGTAGAGCTCGCGACCGTCGCGCTCGATCCCGATCACGTCGACCCGCTCGACCTCGTCGGGAAAGAGCGCCACCTGCGCCGTCGCCATCGCCGGCACCAGCCAGAGAAGCGTCGCCAGCCACGTCGTCGGATGGATCTTCGTCATGGGGAGAGCAGACCGCGAAACGCCGCGCCCGGCAAGGGAAGCGATCCGGGAAGGAACCGATCGCGCGCTCGTGCGCCCCCCCACGGGCGGCCGCCTCTGCCCGCCGCGAACGCGCCGTCGATGCACGGGAAGCCCGAACCGTGGTATCTACCCGCCCTGCCCCACCGCAGGAAGACCGACCTGGACCCGACCTACGTGAGCGAGATCAATCGCGACGTCGCGCCCGCCGCCCCCGGCGAGTTCGAGCCGGTCTCCCTCGGCCCGATCCTGGCGGACCCGCCCGTCGTGCTCGCCCCGATGGCCGGGATCACGAACGCGCCCTTCCGCCGCCTCTGCCGCCGCTTCGGCGCCGGCCTCTACGTCTCCGAGATGATCACCGCGCGCGCGCTCGTCGAGCGGAACGCGAAGACGATGCACCTCGCCGAGTTCGACCCGGACGAGAGCCCGCGCAGCCTCCAGCTCTACGGCGTCGACCCCCACTACGTGGGCGAAGCGACGAAGCTCCTCGTCGGCGAGGACCGCGTCGACCACATCGACATGAACTTCGGCTGCCCGGTCCGCAAGGTCACCCGCAAGGGCGGCGGCGCCGCGATCCCCGCCAAGCCGCGGCTGCTCGAGGCGATCGTCCGCGCCGCCGTCGAGAACGCCGGCGACGTCCCCGTCACGATCAAGTTCCGCATGGGCATCGACGACGACTGGATGACCTTCCTCGAGACCGGCCGGATCGCCGAGGCCGAAGGCGTGAAGGCGATCGCCCTCCACGCGCGGACCGCCGCGCAGCTCTACGACGGGGAGGCGGACTGGAACGCGATCGGTGAGCTCAAGCAGGCCGTCACCGGGATCCCGGTCTTCGGCAACGGCGACATCTGGGAGGCCTGGGACGCGCTGCGCATGATGCGCGCGACGGGCTGCGACGGCGTGGTCGTCGGGCGCGGCTGTCTCGGGAGGCCCTGGCTCTTCCGCGATCTCGCCGCGGTCTTCGCGGGCGAGCGACCGCCGGACCCGCCGGACTTCGGCGAGGTGATCGAGACGATGCGGACCCACGCCCGCCTGCTGTGCGACTGGGTCGGCGAACGCATCGGCATCCGCGACTTCCGCAAGCACGCGACCTGGTACACGAAGGGCTTCCCCGGCTCGACGAAGATGCGCGACAAGCTGATCCGGATCGACTCCCTCGCCGAGCTCGACGCGATCCTCGACGAGGGCGACCCCGACATGGCCTTCCCGCCGAGCGCGATGCGCGTGAAGCGCGGCAAGAAGGGCGGACGCCAGAAGGTGCAGCTGCCCGAGGGCTTCCGGAACGATCTCCAGGACGCGACGCCGCCGGAGGCGGAGGAGCCCGGCGACGGCGGCTGACGCGCTGCGGACCGATGCGCCGGCTCGCCGGGGCTCGCGAGGTCGACCGGATCGCGCGATGATGCAGACATGACGTCGATCGCCGGCGAATCACTGGGCGAATGGGGCAGCGCGCTGCTCGCACTCGGGGGCAGCGCCGCGGTGGGCGCGATCGCGGCGATCGTCGTGCTCCTCCTCGCGAGGCGGGTGCTCGCACGCATTCGACCCGAGGCGGCCGCCGTCCTCCGCGCACGGCTGACGCGGCCGGTGCTGCTGCTCGGGCTCGCGATCGGCGTCCGGGCCGCGATTCCCGCGATCGCGCTTCCCGAGGAGATGGCGATCCTGCTCGGCCGGGCCGCCGCGATGACGATCATCGCCGCGTTGGCGTGGGGCGCGATCGCCTCGGCGGACGTCGTCGAAGCGTGGCTCGACGCGACCTTCGAGTTCGCGGCCCGCGACAACCTCTCCGCACGCCGGGTGCACACGAAGTTCGCCGTCGTCCGGAGAATCGGCATCGTCGTCGTGATCGTCTTCGCGGTCGGCGCGATGCTCTTCCAGGTCCCCGGCATCCGCAGCATCGGCGCCGGCCTGCTGGCGTCGGCGGGGCTCGCCGGCCTGGCGGTCGGCCTCGCGGCGCGCCCGACGATCGAGACCCTGCTCGCGGGACTCCAGCTGGCGCTGACGGAGCCGATCAACCTCGACGACGTCGTCATCATCGAGGGCGAGTGGGGACGGATCGAGGAGATCCGCGCGACCTACGTCGTCGTCCACATCTGGGACAAGCGGCGTCTCGTCGTTCCCGTCCAGTACTTCCTGACGCGACCGTTCCAGAACTGGACGCGGGTGACCGCCGACCTGCTCGGCTCGGTGACCGTCGAGGTCGACTACCGCGCCCCGATCGAAGAGATCCGGACCGCGGTCGGGGAGATCGTCGCGTCGTGCCCGCTCTGGGATCGGGAGTTCTGGAACCTCCAGGTCGTCGAGGCAGGGGAGCGCAGCATCCGACTGCGGGTGCTCGTGAGCGCCGGCGACTCGAGCACCGCCTGGGACCTCCGATGCGAGGTGCGCGAGAAGCTCCTCACCTGGCTGAACGCAAACCATCCGGACGCCCTGCCGCGAATCCGGATCGAGACGCCCGGGGACGCGGGCGACGAGACCGGCGCGGCCGGACCGGGCGACGAAGCCCCGCCGCCGACCTCCCCCGCCGGCCTCCTCGCGCCCCGCAACGACTAGAGCGCGACCCCGGCGAGGGCGGCCTCGTCGACGAACCAGTCGAGCCGCCCCTCGGCCCGCACCCGCTCGCAGGGCAGCAGCGACGACGGGTCGCGCTCCGGGCGCGTGATCTCGGCCATTCGCTCGCGCTTCGCTGCCCCGCAGACCAGGAAGACGATCCGGCGCGCGCGCGCGAGCAGCGGGAAGGTCGCCGTCAAGCGCACCGTCTCGAGCTCATGCACCGGGTTCGCGACGAACCAACGGCGGCGCTCCTCGAGTGCCCCGGTCCCGGGGAAGAGCGACGCCGTGTGACCGTCGTCGCCCATGCCGAGGAAGACCAGGTCGAACGAAGGAGGCGCGTCTTCCGGCCGGATCCCGAACTCGCGAGCCACTCGAAGTTCGTAGTCCCGCGCGGCCTCGCCCCGATCCGGGTGCTCCCCGCGGAGGCGCTCCACGCGGCGCGCCTCCGCGGGGATCGAATCCAACAGTGCGGCGCAGGCCATCGCGTGGTTCGAGTCCGCGTCGTCGGGCCCGACCGGTCGCTCGTCGCCGAAGAAGAAGCGGACGTCCTCCCAGGCGAAGGGCACGCGATCGACCTGCTCCGCGAGGATCTCGAGCATCCGTTTCGGGGTCGAGCCACCGGAGAGCAGCACGCGGAAGACGCCCCGCGCCGCGATGGCGGCCTGCGCCTCCGCGACGAAGACGAGGGCGCCGGCGCGGGCGACGGCCTCCGCGTCCGGGAATCGGTAGAGGTCGCCTCCGGAAGCCAGCTTCCTCGCGGGCCCCGCGCCAGCGGACGCCAACTAACGCGGCTCCCGGTGGCCACCGAAGCCGGCGCGCATCGCCGAGAGGATCTTCTCGGCGAAGGTGTGGCTCTTGCGCGACCGGAACCGCGTGTAGAGCGAGGAGGTCAGCACTTCCGCCGGGGTCCCGGACTCGACCGCAGCCTCGACCGTCCAGCGCCCCTCGCCCGAGTCGGCAACGTGGCCCGTGTACTCGTCGAGGTCGGGGCTCTCCGCGAGCGCCTGCGCGGTCAGGTCGAGCAGCCACGACGTGACGACGCTCCCGCGCCGCCAGACCTCGGCGATCTCGCCCACGTCGAGGGAGAGCCGCAGCGATTCGTCGACTTCCTCGCCGGCCTGGGCGCGCAGGATGTCGAACCCTTCCGCGTAGGCCTGCATCATCCCGTACTCGATGCCGTTGTGGATCATCTTCACGAAATGACCGGCTCCGGGCGGGCCGCAGTGGAGATAGCCCTCTTCGGCGGTACTCGAATCGGCGCGCCGGCCCGGCGTCCTCGGGATGTCCCCACGGCCCGGTGCCAGGCTCGCGAAGACGGGCCGCAGCCGGTTCCAGATCTCGTCCGAGGCCCCGACCATCAAGCAGTAGCCCCGCTCGAGGCCCCAGACGCCGCCGCTCGTCCCCACGTCGACGTAGTGGATGCCCGACTCCGCCAGCTCGCGCGATCGTCGCACGTCGTCCTTGTAGTGCGAGTTGCCGCCGTCGATGATCACGTCGCCTTCCGACAACGCCGCGGCGAGCTCGCCGACGACGGCTTCGGTCGCAGCGCCGCTCGGGACCATCACCCAGACCGCGCGCGGTGCACGGAGGTGGGAGACGAGCTCCGCGAGATCGACCGCTCCCACGGCCCCTTCCCGCTCGAGCCCTTCGACGGCGTCCCGATCGAGGTCGTAGACGACGCAATCGTGACCGTCGCGCATCAGGCGTCGCGCCATGTTCGCGCCCATCTTCCCGAGTCCAACCAGCGCGATCTGCATCCGATCCCTCCCGTCGTCACGAGGCGTCCCGATCCGGGACCCGCGTGAACACCGTGACCATATCGAAGACCGCCGCCGAGATCGTGAGACGTCGACGCCTGAGCCGGTCCCGACCCAGGTGTGTGGAATCTTCAGCGCGAAGGCGACGCTTCGTCGGCAACGGACGAACGAGTGCCGTACCCTCGTCGCGAACGACAACGCGCATCGATCCGAGGTCAGGCTTTGAGCAAGAACGCGGCGGCCATCGGGCCGCAGTATCCGCAGGTCGTCGTCCTCTTCGGAGCGACCGGCGATCTCTCCCGGCGCAAGCTCCTCCCCGGACTCTTCCATCTCGTGAGCGAAGGCTTCGTTCGGAAGAGCCGGATCATCGGCGTCTCCCTCGAAGATCTCGGTGCCGAGGGGTTTCGCGAGTTCGTGCACGACGCGCTGCAGGAGTTCGCGGACGCACCGCCGCCGCCCGACCTCGCGGAGGCGTTCGCGGCCCTGCTCGACTACGTACCGCTCTCGGCCGGCCCGGACGCGCTGCGCGAGGCCGTCCTGCGGGCGGAGCGCGACCTGGGCGAAGAGTGCCGGCGGCTCCACTATCTGAGCGTGCCGCCCAGCGCCGCGTTCTCCGTCGTCGAGACGATCGGCGAGGCCGGACTGGTCGAGCGGTCGCGGATCGTGATGGAGAAGCCCTTCGGCACCGACCTCGAGAGCTCGGTGGCGTTGAACCGCCATCTCCACGCGGTCTTCGACGAGGAGCAGATCTTCCGGATCGATCATTTCCTCGGCAAAGAGCCGGCCCAGAACATCCTCGCCTTCCGCTTCGCCAACGGTCTCTTCGAGCCGATCTGGAACCGCAACTTCATCGACCACATCCAGATCGACGTGCCCGAGACCCTGGGACTCGAGACGCGGGCCTCGTTCTACGAAGCGACCGGTGCGTTTCGCGACATGGTCGTGACGCACCTCTTCCAGATCCTCGCGTTCACCGCGATGGAGCCGCCGACGGAGCTCGCACCGGGCCCCATCAGCGAAGAGAAGAACAAGGTCTTCCGCAGCATGCTCCCGATCCAGCCGGACGACGTGGTGCGCGGGCAGTACGCCGAGTATCGCGACGTCGAGGGGGTCGACCCCGAGTCCGAGACCGAGACCTTCATCGCCCTTCGCTGCCTGATCGACAACTGGCGATGGGCGGACGTCCCCTTCTATCTGCGAACCGGCAAGCGCCTGGCGGAGGGGCAGCGGATCATCTCGATCGCGTTTCGAGAGCCGCCGAAGAGCATGTTCCCCGCGGACTCGGGCGTCGGGGCCCACGGCCCCGATCACCTGACCTTCGACCTCTCCGACGTGTCGAAGATGTCCCTGTCGTTCTACGGCAAGCGCCCGGGGCCGGGCATGCGGCTGGACAAGCTGAGTCTCCAGTTCGCGATGCACGACACCGAGTTCGCCGGCGACGTCCTCGAAGCCTACGAACGGCTGATCCTCGACGCGATGCGCGGGGATCGGACGCTCTTCACCACGGCGGAGGGCATCGAGCGCCTCTGGGAGGTCGCCGCGCCGTTGCTCGAGAACCCGCCGCCCGCGCGACCCTACGCCGCCGGGTCATGGGGACCCAATGCGATCCACCAGCTGATCGCCCCGCGCGCCTGGCGGCTGCCCTTCGAACGGGCCTGGCGCGACCCGAACGGGAGCGACGGGTAGCCCGGCGTCCGAGCGACCTCCAGCGGAAGCGGGCTCACTCGTCGAGCGTCCCGAACTCGTCTCCTTCGAGCGCGTGATAGGGCAGCCCGAAGTTGGCGGCGTTGGCCCTGGTCAGCGCCTGGATGAGCGGAATCCGCGGAACCGGCCACATCGCGCGCGCGCCCGCCCGGTTGGCGGCGCCGGGGACGAAGGTCGGGCCGCGGCCGAGGAAGGCCAGGGTCTCGAGCGCCACGTCCCGGGGATCCATCGCGTCCGCGCTCCCGCCCGTGTCCTCTCGGAAAGTCTCGGTGTCCGTCGAGCCCGCGAGACAGCCGACGACGTCGACGCCCTGCGGACCGAACTCCTGCCAGAGTCCCTCCGCCAGGATCGTGTCGAAGGCCTTCGCGGCGGCGTAGGTCGTGGTGTACGCACTGCCGCAGAGGGAGCTCAGCGAAGACATGATCACGAGGCCTCCGCGCCCGCGCGCACAGAGCTTCCGCCCGACCTGGTGGGCCAGCAGGAGGGGCCCGCGGCAGCTGAGCTCCACCTGCTGGAGCCAGTGACTCGCCTCGGACTCCAGGAAGGGTCCCATGCCGCGCCCGGAGCCCGCGTTGTAGATGAAGAGGCCGAGGTCGAGCCCATCGAGGGCCTCTGCGACCTCGCGTTCGAGCTCCGCGCTCGTGAGATCGATGCTCGCGACGCGGACCTCGACGCCGTGGGCGTCTCGGATCGCTTCGGCCGTGTCCTCGAGCTTCGCGCGGTTGCGCGCGATCAGCACCAGATCGAGTCCGCGCTCGGCGAGCACCTCCGCGAAGGCCCGACCGATCCCGTCGGAGCCTCCCGCGATCGCGGCCCAGGGGCCGAATCGACTCGTGAAGGCTTCGCCCTCGTACTTCGCTTTCATCTCTCGTGCACTCCTCGTGGCCGCGCCCGCGGCGGCGGCCGGTCGAACAGTAGGAAGGTAGGGGCTCCGGCCGAGGTCGGCGGTCGGCGGGCCGGAGCTCGCAGACGAGCACGGAACGGGATCCGGCCCGTGTGTGGACTGCTTCACGGAAGCGCCGCACTGGTACGCGTAGCCTACCCTCCATCGGATCGGGTGCAGGCCCGCGGGCGGGATCACGATCCCGTGGTCTCGCAACACCCGATCGATCTGGAGAGGAACCTCGACACCATGCTGCTGCCTCGCCGCGTTCTTCGCATCTCGTCGCTGCTCCCCTGCGCGCTCGGCGTGCTCCTCCTGGCCACGTCGTCGAGCGACGCTGCCGTCCTCGGCGACGTCGAAATCTCCCACCCCTCCGGCACGAATCCCTACGGATTCGAGGAGCTCCTCTTCGCCGACGTCGCCGACCAGGTCCTCGGTCCGATCTCCAACGAGAGCCCGGCTGCGTCGACCCTGGCCAGCCAGGGCGCGTTCGGCGAGTCGCTCCTGTCGGTGGGGACGGTCGGCCTGGCGGGGAGCACCGCCGTCGAGACGCTCGGCTTCGGCACGCTCTACCGGAGCTCGGCGCATGCCGAGGTCCGCTTCGACGAAGAGCTGACGGTCTCGTCCTCGACCCTGCCCGCGGGCACGCCGGTCGACGTGAGCATCCTCTATGCGGTCGCCGCAGACGTCTTCGCCTTCCACGACCTCGCACCCACCGTCGTCGCGAACCTCAGCCAGCAGGAGGCCGCCACCGTCGTCCTGGTCACGGTGCGGATCGAGCCGAGCGGCGGAAGCCAACAGCGAACCGACAGCTACCTGACCGCCGCCGTCGGTGGCACGCCTCTGCAGACCGGCGCCTTCACCGACCCGAACGGACTCGACCAGCTCACCGTCGCGACCACCGTCGGCAGCACGGTCCGACTCCGCTTCAACGTGGAGGTCCGGCCGAGCAGCCGCGCCCAGCCGTATCAGCCGCCCCTGGGACAGCCTCTGGAGTATCCGCTCGCAGTGGCCGACGGCGCAGTCGGCTTCGCGTTCGGCATCGAGGCGTCGCTCCCCGGAGTCGAAGTCGTGTCACCGCTCCTGGGCGGGCCTTTTCCCGGCTTCGCCAACGCCACGCCGCAGAACGCCGCGGCCGTACTTCCTGCGCTGCCGGTGCCCGAGCCGGCCCTGATTCCGGCGCTCGCGCTCGGCTCCCTGGCCCTCGCCCGACGCGCCCGCGCCCGACCCCGCGCCTAGCCCTCGGCCTTCTTCGTCTCCGGCTCGTCCACCACGAAGTTCTTGTCCTTCAACTTCGCGATCAGGTCGTCGATGTCCCCGCCGTTCAGCACGGTCGCGAACTGGGAGCGGTAGTTCGACACGAGGGAAACGCCTTCGATCACGACGTCGATGATCTTCCACGCGTCCTTCCGGTTGCGCAGGCGGTAGGCGATCTCGGCACCGTCGAACTGGCCGCCGACGATCCGGCTCTTGACCGTCACGTCGTCGCGGACCTCGACCTGGGCGCCGTAGACGTCCACCTCTTCCTGGTCGTAGCGATCGAGGCGCGTGCCGTAGGTCCGCGAGAGATGGGTCTTGAACTCGCGGACGAACTCGGCGCGCTTCCCCTTGTCGAGCTTCCGCCAGTTCCTCGCGAGGACCAGCTTCGACATCGTCGTAAAGTCGAAGAGCGCGTAGGCGATCTCCTCGATCTCCCGGACGCGGACCTCGGCGGGCTCGTCCTTGCGGGCGAGCACCGCCATGATCTTCGCGGCGGCCTCCTCGATGATCCGCGTGGGCTCCGCCGTGAGCGCGGCGTCGTCCGCCGCGAGACCCGTCGGCGGGATCGCGATCAGGATCCCGAGGCCGACGAGCATTCCGCGCACGAGGCGCCGTCGCGAGACCCGATGGACGGCCCGATCAGAAGTCATCGTAGTCCTCCTCTTCCTCGTCATCCTCGAACTCTTCCTCGTCGAAGAAATAGAGATCGTCCTCGTCCAGCACCGGCGTATCGGACTGGTCGGCCACCTTCGCGGCGCGACTCTGGAGATAGGCGTTGCGCACGAAGACGTAGTAGTCGAAGGCGTCCTTGCGGCTCTCCTCGAGCTCCTCGTCGAAGATGGCGCGCAGGTTGAGGAGCTCCAGCCCCTTCTGACCGATCGAGACGCCCCAGAGTTCGGCCGTATCCAGATTCAGCGTGCGCGCCGACTGCCACACCGGCGAATAGAGGTACCCCGTCGCCGTCGTGTCGACGATCTCGCCGACACCGTCCCGCAGCGTGTAGGGCCCCAGGATCGGCACCATCAGATAGGGCCCCGCGGGCATGCCGTAGTACCCCATCGTCTGGCCGAAGTCCTCGTCGTTCTCGGGAATCCCCAGATCCGTCGCGATGTCGTAGAAGCCACCGAAGCCGAAGACCGTGTTGTGGGTGATCCGCGCGAGATCCTCGAAGGCGGCGATCGGCTTGCCCTGCAGGATGTCGTTCGCGAGGACGATCGGCATGTTCAGGTGACCGAAGAAGTTGTCGAGGCCGGTCTGGGCGAACCCGGGGACGACGAAGTCCCAGGCGGTCGCCGCGGGGTCGAGCACGTATCGGTCGAGCCCCTCGTTGAAGGCGAAGATCTTGCGATTCGCGGTCTCGAGCGGATCCGGTCCCTCACGCCAGGCGCAACCGCTCGTCCCGGGCAGGAGCAGAACCGCGATCAGCGCGGGCGGAAGGAGTCGGCGGACGGGATTCACGGGTTCGTTCCAGAGGTGGGCGATCGGCTCGTCGCGCGGATACTACGTGTCAGGTCCCGAACCGGCTACGTCGTCCCGGACCGGAGCGACGCCCCCGGAGCTACACCCCGGCGTCGTGTACCAGCTGGCCGACCAGCTTCTCGATCGAGAGGGCGCTCTCGGTGAACTGGAAGGCCTCGCCGTCCACGAGGACGTCGTCCTCGGCCCCGAGCTCGACGGCGATGAACTGGTCGCCCAGGAGACCGGCGGTCCGGATCGCGGCGGAGGAGTCGATCGAGAGCCCGACCTCGGCATCGACCTCGAGGCGAACGGTCGCCCGCAGGTCGTCGTCGAGATCGATTCCTGCGACCTGGCCGATCTTCACGCCGGCGACGCGGACCGGCGCGCGCGCCGAGAGTCCGCCGATGTCGTCGAAGGTCGCCTCGAGCACGATCTTCTCGCCCCGGGAGAGCTCGACCCCGCCCACCTGGAGCGAGAGGTAGGCGAGCGCCAGCAGTCCGATCAGGACGAAGAGACCGACGACGAGGTCGCGGGTGGCGTTGCTCTGCATTTCGATCCTTCCTTTCGAGCTCGGCTCGGTCGAGGCACCGCTTCGCCGAGCGCCCGCAGGCGGAAAACCTCCGCCGAGCGCCCGCAGGCGGAAAACTAGACGCCCCAGAGCGCGGTGATCACGTAGTCGGACAAGAGGATGACGACGGAGGCGGTCACCACCGTCGAGGTCGTCGCGCGCGCGACGCCGACGGCGTTCGGCGCGCAGTGATGGCCCTTGTAGGTCGAGACGAGCCCGATCAGCATGCCGAAGACGAGACTCTTGAGCAGGCTCTGGGCGACGTCCTGCCGGAACTCGACCGCGCTCTCGAGACCGGACTGGTAGACCCCCGCGTCGAGCCCCTGGTTGGCGACGCCGATCGCGAAGGCCCCGGCGATCGCGAACACGATGAAGATCGCGTTCAGGAGCGGCATCGCGAAGGTCAGCGCGAGCGCCCGCGGCATCGCGACGAAGTGGATCGGATCGATCGCCATCATGCGCAGCCCGTCGAGCTGCTCGGTCGCCTTCATGGTGCCGACCTCCGCGGTGACCGCGGAGCCGGCGCGCCCGGTCACGAGCAGGCCACAGACGACCGGACCGAGCTCGCGGATCAGCGAGAGCCCGACGACCGCGCCGAGGCCTTCGTCCGCGCCGAACCGCGTCAGCACGTTGAAGAGCTGGAGGCCTAGGACCATGCCGACGGTGAAGCCGGACAAGGCGATCAGCGCGACCGAGAGCACGCCCGCGTCGTAGAGCGCCCGCACGAAGAAGCCGAAGCGCGTCGGCGGGCGCAGGATCGCGCCGGTGATCGAGAGGCCGAACGCGGTGACGCGGCCGAGGCCTTCGAGCTGTTCGACGGTGCGCGTGCCGAGCCCGCGGATCGCTTCGATCATGACGCCGGCGCTCCTTCGAGCTCGTGGAGACGCGCGAGGTAGGCCCGGCCGTCTTCGCCGAGGAACTCGATCACGCCTTCGTCGTCGCCGCCGGCGAGCTCTTCCGGCGAGCCCGCGATGCAGTTCCGGTCGCGCAGCAGGATGATCTGGTCGGCCATGCGGAGCGAAGACGCCATGTGATGGGAGGTGATCACGACCGTGAGGCCGAGGTCGCGATTCATCCGCATGAGCAGGTCTTCGATCCGGGTGACGTTGAGCGGGTCGAGGCCCGAGAAGGGCTCGTCGCAGAGGACGATCGCAGGCTCCATCACGATCGCGCGCGCGAAGGCGACGCGCCGGAGCATGCCCCCCGACAGCTCGCTCGGGAGCAGGGGCTCGACGTCCTCGAGTCCGACGGCGGAGAGCACGGCCCCGACACGATCGGCGATCTCGCTCGTCGATTGGTTCGTGTGTTCGCGCAGCGGGAGGCCCACGTTGTCGAGGACCGTCATCGAATCCAGGAGTGCGCCGTTCTGGAAGAGCATCCCGATTCCCTTGCGGATCTGCCCGAGCTCCCGCTCGCGGAGGCCCGACACGAGCTGCCCCGCGACGCGGACTTCCCCGGCGGTCGGCTGCTGCAGGCCACCGAGCATGCGGAGCAGCGTCGACTTTCCGGAGCCGCTGCCGCCCAGGAGCAGGTGGACCCCGCCCTTTCGCATCGAGCACGACAGCTTGTCGTAGACGATTCGACTTCCGAACGCGAGGTCGACGTCGCGAACGGAGATGAAGTCGTCGTCGGCGGAGCCGCTCAGAATCGATCCTCCCGGGGTGCCCGAAGCGAAGCGATCGCCTCCGCGCCCACGAACGAGGCGCCGAAAGTAACCCAATCGGGAAACGCCCGTCGATGTACGATGGACGCATCCGAGAACCGACGGTCGCAGATTCCGACGGAACCCATCGAAGGGGATCCGGCGCCCGAGCGACCCGACGAGACGAACGGGGAGGATCGGCATGCGCTTCGGATTCGCACTTCGTCTGATGGGTGCCGCCGCCAACGCGGAGGTTCTGCGGGAGAGCGCGCGGCGGGCCGAAGCCGCGGGACTCGATGCCCTCTGGGTTCCGGACCACATCGCCATTCCGCCCGACGACGCCGAAGGCTCCGGTGGCCGCTATCTCGACCCGCTCACCTCCCTCGCCTGGCTCGCGGCGTCGACCGACCGGATCCGGATCGGTACCGCCGTGCTCGTCCTCCCCTACCGACCGGCCCTGCCGACGGCGAAGGCGATCGCCACGGTCCAGGAGCTCTCTGGCGGCCGACTCGAGCTCGGTGTCGGCGTCGGCTGGATGGACGCCGAATTTCGGGCGCTCGGCGTCGACCGCTCGCGGCGCGGCCGGATCACCGACGACACGCTGCGCTTCCTCCACGACGCGTTCGGCGCGGAGGACGACGTGACCTCCCTCCGCGACCAGCCCTTCCTGTTCCGCCCGAATCCACCGCGGCCGCGCATCTGGATCGGCGGGGCCGCCCCCCACGCGCTCGATCGCGCGGCCCGGCTCGGCGACGGCTGGATGCCGATGAACGACGATCCGGAGAAGATTCGGGAGCACGCGGAGCGGCTCCGTAGGGGTTTCGAAGAGGCCGGCCGACCGGCTCCCGAGATCGCCGCCTTCGGCGCCCTCGGTCATCGCTCGGTGACCCAGGACCTCGATCGACTCGCGAACCTCGAAGCGCTCGGCGTGACCGAATACATCCAGGGCGCGCGCTACGACGACCTCGACGGCTTCGCGCGCTCGTTCGATCCGCTCGTCGAGCGGGTCGCCGCCTGGAAGCAGACACGCTAGGCGTACCGTGCCGTTCGATGCGTCGAGCCGCCGGCCACCTCGCCGCTGCGAGACGCCGAACGACATGAACACAGTGGAGCCCGAATGACCGACCGCTACCTCGTCATCTCCGGCGACGGCCACGCAGGCCCTCCCCTTCCGGGCTTCGCCCCCTACTTCGATCCCGAACATCGCGACGCCTTCGATCGCTACTGGCGCAGCCGCCCGAGCGCTCCCCTCGCCGAGGCGGCGGCGCGCGGTGACCGCGATGCCCTCGCCGGCTTCCTCCACGGCTTCATGCGGGCGACGGGCGCGACGCCCGAAGCCGCGGCCGCCTTCTCGGAGCGCGCGCTCGAAGCGACCCTCGGCCTCTTCGACGGCACCGTTCGCGACCGCTTCCTCGACGCCGAAGGCATCGCCGGCGAAGTCCTCTACGGCGACGGCTTCGTCGAGAACCAGCCCCCCTTCTCCGACATCATGGAGTCCGACGGCCCGATCTTCGCGGGCAAGCCCTGGCCCTTCGAGCTCCAGCTCGCCGGAGCCCGTGCCTACAACCGCTGGCTCGCGGAGTTCTGCAACGAGAACCCGGCGCGGCGGGCGGGCGTGATCCAGCTGCCCGCGGCCCACGACGTCGATGCCCTGATGGCCGAGACGAAGCGCGCCCGGGAGGACGGGCTCTGGGGCGGGCTGCTGATCCCCCCGCTCGAGCCCGGACTCCCCGGCTATCACGACCCCGTCTACGACCCGCTCTGGTCCCTCGCCGCCGACCTCGACCTGCCGATCAGCGTCCATGGCGGCAACGCGCGATCGCCGGACGGCGCGACGGTGTACGGCTCGGAGGAGCCCCTCTCGTCCTTCTTCCACTTCACCGAGTCGGCCTTCTTCGACCGCCGCCCGCTCTGGTTCTTCATCTGGGGCGGAGTCTTCGATCGCGTGCCGGGGCTCGAGCTGGTCTTCGCCGAAGCGCTGTCGCACTGGGTGCCCCAGGAGCTGATGCGGCTGGACGAGATGTTCGACATGTGGAACTCGAAGCAGCTCCGCGAGAGGATCGAGCAGCGTCCGAGCGACTACTGGCGGGAGCGATGCGCGATCACGGCCACCTTCGTCTCGCGGGGCGAGGTCGAGATGCGGCGGGACATCGGCGTCGACAACCTGCTCTGGGGATCGGACTTCCCCCACCCGGAAGGCACCTGGCCCGAGACGCCGACCTGCCTTCGCCACGCCTTCCATGGCGTCCCGGAAGAGGAGACGGCCCGCATTCTCGGAACCAATGCCCTCGACTTCTACGGCTTCGATCGAGAGGCGATGAGCGCGCTCGCGTCGAGGATCGGTCCCTCCCCGTCCGACGTCTCGGCTCCGCCGGCGTCCTTGCCCACCGACTACGTCGGAATGGGGCTTCGCTAGCGGCCGCCGCCCCGGCCTGGCTCGACGCCGCCGCCCCCGGCATCGAACGCGCGCGGTTTCGGAGCGACGTCCGGTCGCGTCGTCTCCCGGGCCGACGCCGCCGTTTCGCTACGCTCCGCCGCATGGCGGAAGATCCCTCGCTACGCGGTCAGGCCGTCCTCGACGCGTCCCTCGCGCGCGCCATCGGGCCGGCCACCCTGGCCGCCGGAGTCGGGTATCTGGCCTCGAGCGCCGTCCACTTCGCGCTCGGCGAGCCGGAGCACCGTGTCCTTCCCATCCTCGAGTGGGCATCGGCGCTCTTCTTCTTCCTGCTCGCCCATCGCCAGCCCGGCTCCGCGCGACTCCGCACCGCGCTCCTCGCCACCATCGTCCTCGTCAACAACTACGTCCTGCACGAGATCCATTCCGGGGCCGCGCACACACCGGTCCTCTATCTGCTGGTGATCGGCGTCGGCATCCTCGCCGGGATCCCCCGCCTGGACTACGCCCTGATCCTCGCGGGCGCCTACGCCGTCCAGGGCATGACGATCGCGACGTCCCCCGACCCGCTCTCCGACTGGGTCGAGCCGGCGACGACGCTCGTCGCCGCCACCGTGCTGTCGGTCACGCTCCGCTACCACGCGCGGGAGCAGCTCACGCAGATCGGCCGCCTCGAAGCGGCGAACGAAGCCAGCCTCGCCGCCCGGGCGGCCGCCTTCGATCACTTCCGCAACCTCGCCGAGGGCGCCAGCGACCTCATCTGCGAGCTCGATACCGACGGACGATTCGTCTACGCGAACCCGGCCCACCGCACGCTCTTCGGGCTCGAGCCCGAGGCCCTCGTCGGCACGGACGTCTTCGAGCTCCTCGGGGACATCTTTCGCAAGCACGAAGGTGCGACCCTCGAGAACGTGCTCTCGGGACCCGCCGGGCCGATCGAGCTCGAGATCCCGCCCTTCCTGCCGGACCGGGAACGGGTCGTCATCGAGGCGAACTCGCGCCCCTTCCGAAGCGCGGACGGCAAGAAGCACGTCGTCGTCACCGCGCGCGACGTCACCCGGCGGGTCGATCAGGCGGCCGCCGACGAGCGCTACCGGCAGTCCCTCGAAGCGGAGGTCGCCTCGCGCACCCAGGCGCTCACCGACTCGGTCATCGAGCTCCAACGACGCGAACGCCTCGCCTCCGTGGGCACCCTCGCGGCGGGGATCGCGCATCAGATCAACAATCCGATCGGCGGGATCCTCTTGAGCTCCGAGTTCGCGCTCCGGGAGTTCGAGGCGCAGGAAGCCGATGCGAAGAACCTCGCGGATGCCCTCACGGTGAACCTCGAGGAGGCACGTCGCTGCGGCGAGATCGTGCGGCACCTGCTCCGCTTCGCCCGCAACGAGCCCTCCGAGCGAAGCCGGCTCGACCTGAGCGCCACGATCGAACGGGTCGCCGACCTCTGTCGTCCCTACGCCGCGAGCCGCGACGGAATCATCCGGGTCGAGGTCCCGGCGGAAGCGGTCCGGGTCTCGGCGAACCCCGTCGAGATCGAGGAAGTGCTGATCAACCTCATTCGCAACGCTCTCGAAGCCCTCGACGCCGGTGCGACCGTCGACATCGTCCTGGCGGTGGATGGGGAACGCGCCGAGATCCTGGTCGCCGACGACGGCCCGGGGATTCCGGAGGAAGAGCAGCGTCACGTCTTCGATCCGTTCTACACGACGCGACTCCGCCAGGGCGGGACGGGGCTCGGTCTGTCGGTCGCGCGCGACATCGCGATCGACCACGCCGGCTCCCTCGAGATCGAGAGCGACGGCCGCCGCGGGACGCGCGTTCGCCTGACGCTGCCCATCGAGCCCGCCGCCGCCTGAGGAAGCGATCGCGGCCGGCCCGGCTCCCTCCCCGCTAGAGCGTCTCCGCCATCAGCTCGTTCACCAGCTCGGCGAAGCCCGTCGGGTCGTCGAGCTGGCCGCCCTCCGCGAGGATCGCCTGGCCGAGGAGCAGCTTCGCGGACTTCCCGATCCTCGCATCCGTCGGATTCTCCTCGAAGCGCTTGCCGAGGGCGACGACGACCGCGTGGTCCGGATTCAGCTCGAGGATCGGCTTGCGCTCCGGGATCGCCTGCCCGGCCTGCCTGAGCATCGCCTCGAGCTGCGGTGACAGGTCGCCTTCTTCGAGGACGAGACACGAGGCCGAGCTCTTGAGACGACTCGAGAGGCGGATCTCCTTCACGGTGTCCTCGATCGACGACTGCATCGCGGCGAGCAGGTCCGAGAAGCTCTCCTCCTTCTTCTCGAGGTCTTCCTTCGCCTTCTCCTTGTCTTCGTCGGAGCCGAGCTCGACCTCGCCGTGCCCGATGCTCCTGAACGGCTTGCCCCGGTACTCCACCGGCCCCTGGTTGACCCAGACCTCGTCGACCGGATCGGTCAGGAAGAGCACCTCGACGCCCTTCTCCTCGAACGCCTCGAGGTGGGGCGAGCGCCGCAGCACGTCGAGGTTCGGTCCGGCGATGTAGTAGATCGCTTCCTGATCCTCGGGCATGCGCGCCACGTAGTCGGAGAGGCTCGTGAGGTCGGTCGCGTGATGCGTCGAGGGCGCGAGGACGAGATCGAAGATGCGGTCCCGCTTCTCCTCCCAGTCGAGCAGACCTTCCTTCACGACGGGTCCGAACTCCGCCCAGAAGGCGAGGTAGGCCTCCGCATCGTCCTTCGACAGCTGCTTCAGGCGGTCGGCGACCTTCCGGACGAGGTGCTTGCGAATCGTCTGGATCTGCCTGTCCTGCTGCAGCATTTCGCGCGAGACGTTGAGCGACAGGTCCTCCGCGTCGACGACGCCCCGGACGAAGCGCAGCCATTCCGGCAGGAGCTCGCGGCACTCGTCCATGATGAAGACGCGGCGCACGTAGAGCTGGACGCCGTTGTGGGCGCGCTCGCGGTGATAGAGATCGAAGGGTGCCTTGCTCGGGACGTAGAGGAGCGCCTTCGCTTCGAAGGTGCCCTCGATCTTTGTACTCACCCGGAGCATCGGATCCTGGAAGTCGCGGGTGATGTGCTTGTAGAACTCGTCGAAGTCGCTCTCCTCGACCTCCGATTCGGGCCGCGTCCAGATCGCCTTCATCGAGTTGAGCGGCTCGTCGACCCTGCGCTCGGTCGGCTCGCCCGGGGTCACGCCGGTCGCGTCCGCGGCATCGGAGGCGTCGTCTCCCTCACCGCCCTCCGGCGCGACGGCCTCCTCGATGATCGTCAGTCGGATCGGGTAGGAGACGAAATCCGAGTACTTCTTCACGACGTTGCGGAGGACCCACTCGTCGGCGAAGTCGGAGATCCCCGCTTCGCCGTCGACCGGCTTGAGCTTGAGGCGGATCGTCGTCCCGGCTTCCGCCCGGTCGGCGTCGTCGAGGGCGTACTCGCCCGCGCCCTTCGACGTCCAGCGCGCCGCCCCGTCCTCACCGGCGCGGCGGCTCACGACGTCGACCTCGTCGGCGACCATGAAGCTCGCGTAGAAGCCGACACCGAACTGACCGATCAGGTCCGGGCTCGCCTCGTCGCCGTCCCCCGCGCGCTTCAGGAACTCGAGCGTGCCCGAGCGGGCGATCGTCCCGAGGTGCTCCACGAGCTCCTCGCGGCTCATGCCGATCCCGTTGTCGGAGATCGTGAGGGTCCGCTCGATCCGGTTCGCGACGAGCTCGATCCCGAGCTCCCCTTCGGCGGCGAGATCGGGATTCGAGACCGCCTCGAAGCGCCTTCGGTCGAGGGCGTCGGACGCGTTCGAGATCAGCTCGCGGAGGAAGACCTCTTTGTTCGAGTAGAGGGAGTGGATCATCAGGTCGAGCAGCTTCTGGGTCTCGGCCTGGAAGGCGTGGGTGGTCGCGGTCATCGACGGGCTCCGGAGAACGAGTGGGACGGGGACCGAACGACCGTTCCCGGCCGCGGTCTCGCAGGCGCGCGAATCCTGGGCACCGTGACCGGCATGGCAAGGGCGCGGCGGGCCGGAAATCCGGATCCCGTGGGGATCAGTGCAACGCGCGGTCGATCTCGCTCTCGAGCCGGTCGGCGAGCGCCCGGATCGTCCCGGTGTGGTGCGTGATCACGCCCCCGATTCCTTCGCGGGCCGATTCCTCCACGACCTGATCGTGTCGCTTCGAGAGCGAGAGCGTCTCGTCGAGCACACTGAGATCCATGCGGACCGATCTCCTCGTATCCCGTCCCATCGGAGAGATCCGCCGACTCTTGATGGATTCGGGTCAAGCATCGACCCCCGACGGGCGATTCGTCGGTTGGAAGCGATGGCCTCCTCCTCGAGGTAACCCGATTGCCCGTTCAACGACTCGTCTACACCAGTCGCGCAACCGAGCCCTTCTCTCCGGATGCGCTGATCGACCTGCTCACCGGCGCGCGCGACAAGAATCGCCGCCTCGGTGTCTCGGGAATGCTGCTCTATGCCGAGCCGACGTTCCTGCAGGTGCTCGAGGGAGATCTCGAAGTGATCGAATCCCTCTTCGACGTCATCGAGGGCGATCCACGCCACGCCGACACCCGGGTCCTGCTGCGCGAGGAAGCGGAGGAGCGGGCCTTCGGCGATTGGACGATGGGTTTCGTCAAGGCGGATCGGGAGATGCTGGCTTCGGTGGCCGGGCTCAACGACTTTCTCCAGTCCCAGCGCGATGCAGCGATGATCGCGGACGACGAGACGGCCCGCGTCGAGAAGATCCTCGAACAGTTCAAAGCCGGCCGCTGGCGCCGCGAGATCGAGGGCTGACGCACGACCGCCCGCCGGCGCCGCTAGTCTCCGCGGAGCATGCCGCCTCCCCCCGACTCGCCTTCGCCCGCCCCCCCGACCCCGCACCGCATCGCGATCGCGGGCGCCTCGGGATTCGTGGGCTCGGCGCTCGCGCGACGGCTCGCCTCGACGGACCGCGTCCTCACGCTGGGGCGCCGCCAGAGCAGCCGCGCGAGCGCGGACGAAGACGGGACGAGCGACGCGCCCACGCCCGGCATCGAGCCCCGGCGCTGCGACCTCTTCTCGGTGCGCCAGACGCGAGAGGCGCTCGAGGGCGCGGACCTGGCGGTCTACCTGGTCCACTCGATGAGCCCCAACGCGCGCCTCACGCAGGGGCGTTTCGACGATCTCGACCTGCTGATCGCCGACAACTTCGCGCGGGCGGCCGCCGACGCCGGCGTCGAACGGATCGTCTACCTCGGCGGCCTCCTCCCGCCCGACGACCACCACGGCATCTCGAGCCACCTCGCCAGTCGCAAGGAGGTCGAGCACGCCCTCGCCGCCCACGGCGTTCCGGTCACCGCCGTTCGAGCGGGCCTCGTCGTCGGTCCGGAGGGCTCGTCGCTGAATCTGCTGGTGCGGCTGGTCGAGCGCCTCCCGCTCATGGTGTGTCCGAGCTGGACGTCGTCCGAGACGCAGCCGATCGCGCTCTCGGACGTGATCGAGATCCTCGCCTACTGCTGCCACCACGATTCCACCCGCGGCCGGGTCTGCGAGGTCGGCGGACCGGACGTGATGACCTATCGCGAGATGATGAAGACGACGGCGCAGGTGCTCGGGCGGAAGCGACCGATGATCCCGGTGCCCTTCGTCTCGCCGGCGCTCTCGGAGCTCTGGGTCTCCCTCGTGACGGGCAGCTCGCGAAGCCTCGTGCGACCGCTGATCGAGAGCCTCCGGCACCCGATGGTCGTGACCGATCCGTGGCTGCAGCAGGAGATGGGCTTCCCCGGCCGGCCCTTCCGCGAGGCCCTCGCCGACTCCGTCGACCGGACCGGGGGATGGAAGCGCCCGATCGCGCGATCGGTCCAGCGCCTGCCGCTTCCGGCGGGCCGCGACGCGCGCTGGCTCGGCAGGACCTACGTCGAGTGGCTCGGCCGCCTCTGCCCCTCGCTCCTCGTCGTCGAGACGCACGACGAGGAGACGACGATCCGCCTTCGCGGACTGGGCGCGCCGCTCCTCTGCCTTCGGCCACGAGACGTGACCGCGTCCTCGGGCCGCTACGTCCTCCACGTCGCGGGGGGCCTGCTGGTCGCCGAGGCACCGACCGGCGAGCCGCGTCTCGAGTTCCGACGCACGCCGGATGGCAAGGGCGCGATCGCCGCGCTCCAGGACTATGCGCCGCGGCTGCCCTGGTGGCTCTATCTGTGGACGCAGGCCCCGCTCCACGCGGCGGTCATGTCGGCCTTCCGGCGGTGGTTGCGGCGCCGCGCGACCGCGTGAACAATCGCGGCGGAGGAGACCTGCACGTGCAGATCGCCGAAGACAGTCCCTGGTCGCGAGCCGAAGTGAACGCGCATCTCGACGGCTTCGAGGCCCCGCTGCGCCTCTCCGCCACGGACGCGCAGGGCTATCCGCGCGTCTGCTCGCTCTGGTTCCGGCGGGACGGCGACCGGCTGCTCTGCGCGACGCAGGCCGATGCCTGGATCGCGAAGGCCCTCGAACGGGATCCCCGCTGCGGCTTCGAGCTCGCCCCCAACGCGCCGCCCTACTACGGCGTTCGCGGGATCGGGCGCGCGCAGGTCGGCCGCGACGGCGGTCCGGAGGAGCTCGAGCGGCTGATCGATCGCTATCTGGGCGATCGCGACTCTTCCCTCGCGAAGTGGCTCCTGTCACGCGCCGACCAGGAGGTGCGGATCGCGATCGACATCGAGCACCTGAGCGCCTGGGACTATCGCGAGCGCATGACGCGCTGACGGACGGAGCGCAATGGACTCGCGCGAGCGCATGACGCGCTGACGGGTCTCGGCGAGGCGCCGCGGCTCAGGGGCGCGCCGTCGGCCAGCTCTCGACGGCGGCGGCGAGTCCGTCGATCAGCCGCTGGACCGCGACGGTCCGGGAGACGCCGGCGTGATCCGACCAGCCCCATTCCCGCCAGTTCCAGCGGAGCGAGGGCGGGAGCTCGATCTGGACGCCCTGCTCCGGCGGACGGTTGACGGGGTTGCGCACGTGCTGACCGCGGAGCTCGCTCGGGATGCGCTCGAGATCGTCGAGCACGACGTAGCGGGCCGGGATCGTCCCGCGGAGATGCGTCGCCACGTGGGAGGCGAGCACGCGATTGCGACCGCCGAGCAGGAGGTGATGACGCAGGCGGCGGCGCCCGTAGCCGTGGATGGTGAGCACCACGTCGACGTGGTCGAGGAAGCGGGCCAGCGCGCTCGAGTGCGCCGGATCGAAGGCGGTGGACGCGAGGTGGGTCCGGCGCGGGGCGGCCTGGGAGACCGTGTAGAGCGAGGCGCCGGTCCGGGTGGCGACCTCCGCGGCCACCGCGTCCGTCGTCCGCTCGAGGTTCCCGCCGTGGTAGGCCATCACGCCGAAACGCCCGTCGATCACGCAGTGCTCGCGCACGTCGGGTCGCGCCAGGAACTTCCGCAGCTCTCCCATCGCCTCTCGCTCCGCTCCGGGTCCCGAACCCCGACCGCCTCGCCACTATAGGGAGCGATCCGGCCCGCCCGACGACTGCCCGGCATCCCGCGGGGCATACAGGATCATCGAGCCTCTATATCTGGATATCCGAATGTCCTGATGTTAAATTCGCGCGCTCGAATCCGGCCGTCCCTGTCCCGCGGCTGCCCCTCCCCCAACGGAGCCCTTCCATGCCCAGCCGCCCTGCCCGTCCCGAACGCATCGAACGCCTCCACGCTCTCCTGCGCGAGAAGATCCTCGTCCTCGACGGAGCGATGGGATCGATGATCCAGGGCTTCGGACTCGAGGAGAAGGACTTCCGGGGCGAGCACTTCGCGGATCACGAGAGCGAGCTGAAGGGCGACAACGAGCTGCTCTCGCTCACGCGCCCGGACGTGATCCGGAAGATCCACGACGACTTCTTCGCCGCCGGCGCCGACATCGTCGAGACGAACACCTTCGGCTCGAACGCGATCTCCCAGGCGGACTACGCGCTCGAGCACACGGTTCGGGATCTGAACCTCGCCTCGGCGCGGATCGCGGCCGAGTCCGCGGCGGAGTGGACCGCGAAGGACCCCTCGAAGCCGCGCTTCGTCGCCGGCGCGGTCGGCCCCACGCCGAAGACGCTGTCGATCTCACCGGACGTGAACGACCCGGCGGCGCGGAGCCTGACCTTCGAGCAGCTCCAGGCGGCCTACCGCGAGCAGGTCGATGCGCTGATCGAGGGCGACGTCGACCTGCTGCTGGTCGAGACGATCTTCGACACGCTGAACGCGAAGGCCGCCCTCGTCGCGATCGATGAGGCATTCGAAGCGAGCGGGATCCGGCTGCCGATCATGATCTCCGTGGCGATCACCGACGCGAGCGGACGCACCCTCTCCGGGCAGACCGTCGACGCGTTCTGGCGCTCCGTCGCCCACGCGAAGCCGCTCTCGGTCGGCGTGAACTGCTCCCTCGGCGCGACGGACATGCGACCCCACGTGGCCGAGCTCGCCCGCATCGCCGACTGTTATGTCTCGAGCTACCCGAACGCGGGACTGCCGAACGCCTTCGGCGAGTACGACGAGGCCCCGGCCACGACCGGCGAGCTGGTCGGCGAGTTCGCGACCAGCGGCCTCGTCAACTTCGTCGGCGGCTGCTGCGGCACGACGCCACCCCACATCCAGGCGATCGCCGAAGCGGTCGAAGGCATCGCGCCGCGCGCGATCCCCGAGTTCTCGGAGCCGGCGACCTACTACTCGGGCCTCGAGACCCTCGTCATCCGCCCCGACTCGAACTTCCAGATGATTGGCGAGCGGACGAACGTGACCGGCTCCGCGCGATTCCGGAAGCTGATCGAGGCCGACGACTACGACACCGCCCTCGAGGTCGCCCTCGACCAGGTCCGCGGCGGCGCCAACCTCCTCGACGTCAACATGGACGAGGGCATGCTCGAAAGCGAAGCGGCGATGACCCGCTTCCTGAACCTGATCGCGAGCGAGCCCGAGGTCGCCCGGATCCCGATCATGGTCGACAGCTCCAAGTGGAGCGTGCTCGAGGCGGGGCTGCGCTGCGTCCAGGGCAAATCGGTGGTGAACTCGATCTCGCTCAAGGAGGGCGAAGCGGACTTCCTCGAGAAGGCGAAGCTCATCCGGCGCTTCGGCGCCGGCGTCGTCGTCATGGCCTTCGACGAAGAAGGCCAGGCCGACACGACCGAGCGCAAGATCGAGATCTGCGAGCGCTCGTACCGGCTCCTCATCGAAGAAGCGGGCTTCCCGCCGGAGGACATCATCTTCGACCCGAACATCCTCGCGATCGCGACGGGGATCGATGAGCACGACGACTACGCGAAGAACTTCATCGAGGCCACGCGCGAGATCAAGGCGCGCTGCCCCGGCGTCCACGTGTCGGGCGGCGTCTCGAACCTGTCCTTCTCGTTCCGCGGCAACAACCGGGTCCGCGAAGCCATCCACTCGGCCTTCCTCTATCACGCGACCCAGGCCGGCATGGACATGGGCATCGTGAATGCCGGTCAGCTCGAGCTCTACGAGGACATCCCCAAGGACCTCCTCGAGCACGTCGAGGACATCCTCTTCAATCGCCGCGAAGACGCGACCGAGCGGATGGTCGAGTTCGCCGAGACCGTGAAGGGCGCGGGCAAGAAGCGCGAGGTCGACCTCTCCTGGCGCGAGGGTCCCGTCGAGGAGCGGCTCTCCCACGCCCTCGTCCACGGCATCGTCGACTACATCGACGAGGACACGGAGGAAGCGCGCCAGAAGCTCGGCCGCCCGATCGACGTGATCGAAGGTCCGCTGATGGACGGCATGCGCGTCGTCGGCGACCTCTTCGGCGCGGGCAAGATGTTCCTGCCGCAGGTCGTGAAGAGCGCGCGCTCCATGAAGAAGGCGGTCGCCTATCTCGAGCCCTATCTCGAGGCCGAGAAGGTCGAGGGCCAGACCCAGGGCAAGGTCGTCATGGCGACGGTCAAGGGCGACGTCCACGACATCGGCAAGAACATCGTCGGCGTGGTCCTCGGCTGCAACAACTACGAAGTCGTCGATCTCGGGGTGATGGTCCCGGCGGACAAGATCCTCGAGACCGCGATCTCGGAGGGGGCGGACATGATCGGCCTGTCCGGGCTGATCACGCCTTCGCTCGACGAGATGGCATCCGTCGCCAAGGAGATGGAGCGTCGTGGGCTCGAGCTGCCGCTCCTGATCGGTGGCGCGACGACGAGCCGCCAGCATACGGCGGTCAAGATCGCCCCGAACTACGCGCAGCCGGTCGTGCACGTCCTCGACGCGTCGCGCTCCGTCAACGTCGTCTCCGATCTCCTCTCCGCCGAGCGGCGGACCGCGCTCGCCGACGAGAACCGCGAGGAGCAGGCGAAGCTCCGCGCCCTCTACGAGGGGCGCAAGGAGAAGCCCCTGCTCGCGATCGCCGACGCCCGCGCCAACGCCCAGAAGCTCGATTTCGGCGCAGCCCCCGCGAAGCCCGCGTTCCTCGGCAAGCGCGTCGTGGACGACGTGACCGCCGCCGATCTCGAACCCTTCATCGACTGGACCTTCTTCTTCTCGACCTGGGACCTGAAGGGCAAGTACCCGAAGATCCTCGACGACCCGAAGGTCGGCGCCGCCGCGCGGGAGCTCTACGAACACGGTCGCGCGCTCCTCGACGAGATCATCGAGAAGCAGTGGCTGAAGCCGCGCGGCGTGTACGGCTTCTGGCCGGCGCGGAGCGAGGGCGACGACATCGTGCTCTTCGCCGACGAGGATCTCGCGGACGAAGTCGCGCGCTTTCCCATGCTCCGGCAGCAGTCGGTCGCTCGGGACGGCAAGCCGAACCGGTGCCTGGCGGACTTCGTCGCCCGTCGCGAAGACGGCGTCCCGGACTACGTCGGCGCCTTCGCGGTCACGAGCGGAGTCGAGGCGGACGACCTCGCGGCGCGCTTCGAGAAGGATCACGACGACTACAAGGCGATCATGGTGAAGGCCCTCGCCGACCGTCTCGCGGAGGCCTTCGCGGAGTACCTCCACGCGCGCGCCCGTCGCGACTGGGGCTACGGCGAGAGCGAGGCGCTCTCGAACGAGGACCTGATCGCCGAGCGCTACCGCGGGATCCGTCCCGCCTTCGGCTACCCGGCCTGCCCGGACCATCTGCCGAAGCGCACGCTCTTCCCGCTGCTCGACGCACCGTCGGTCGGGATCGAGCTGACGGAGACCTGCGCGATGATGCCGGCGGCGAGCGTCTCGGGCCTCTACTTCGCCCATCCGGACGCCCGTTATTTCACGGTCGGCCGGCTCGGGCGAGATCAGATCGAGGACTACGCCGAGCGCATGGGTCTCTCCGCGGAAGAAGCGGAGAAGTGGCTGGCGTCGAACCTCGGGTACTGATTCGGTCGGTGCTGCGCGCCTCTCGACGCGGCCTTTGGGGCCCCGTCTTGCGCTGAGGGCTCTCGACGGGCTGAGGGCTCTCGGCGGACCGGACCCGTCGGTGGGGCGCTACGGCTTCTGCGCCGCCAGCCCCAGGAGGCCGAGACCGATCAGGAGCGCGGTCCCGGGCTCGGGGATGATGGCAAGGAAGCCCTGAGTCTCGCCGAGGCCGTTGGTGCCCCGGCCGACGATCGTGCGCCCGTCGTCGGAGATCGCTTCGACGTGATCGAGGGAGAAGCCTCCGAGGTCGACGCCGAGCGCGGCGAGGAGGACTTCGAGCGCGTGCGCCTCGCCGTCCCGGTCCCAGAGGACGACGGTCGAGCCGGGATCCGCGTCCGAGCCGAGCCCTTCCACGGTCCCGGCGATCACGGCGCCGTCCGCCGAGACGGCCGACGCGACGGAACGTCCGTTGTATCCGGGCAGCCCCGTGAGCACCGAGAGCTCGCCCGCCGCGTTCCAGCGCACGGCCCGAACGCCGGCGTCCCCCGGCGCGACCTGGACCGAGCCCACGATCGTCGATGCATCCGCCGAGATCGCGAGCGGGCCATCGTTGCCCGACGGCTCGGCGGGCGTCTGCAGCGAGATCCCGCCGCCCGCGGCGTCCCATCGAAAGTAGTCGTCTACCGAGCCGGACGTTTCGATCCGGAACTCGCGACCGACGACGACCCCGGTATTCGAGACGGCGAGGGGCTCGACGCTCCGGAAGCTCGTGCCCGAACCGCTTCCCGAGCTGACGAACGTGCGACCGCCGCCGTCCAGATCCCACAGATAGGCGTCGAGTCCGCCTCCCGCGTAGACCGTGCCCGACAGGTAGCGGCCGTTGGAGGACAGGTCGAAGGGCCGTGCGATCCAGGCGTCGACGCTCCCCGCGTCGAGGGGATCGATGCCCATGCCTTCGTTCCAGACGAAGATGTCGTCGTAGGATTCGCGGAGGAAGTCGAAGGGCGGGGGAACGGGAAGCGTCACCGTACCGACGGCCCGACCGCCCTCGGCGCCCAACGCCACCAGCGTTCCGTCGCCGCCCACGTCCCCGAGATGGCCGGCGCTGCGCGACCAGAGCGCATCCGCGCCCAGGACGACCTGGCCGTCCGCGGAGACGTCGATCGGCTCGAAGTCCAGTGGAATCAGTCCCGCCGCGAGGGCGGGCGACGCCGCGAGGACGGCACAGGCGGCGGTGATTCGGGCCGCCGCGCGCCGAGAAGCGGGCGAGATCGCCGAAAACAGAGCGAGAACGAGGCTGCCCATCGCGGTTCCTTCCCAGGAGAAGCCACCCCTTCCCAGATCGTAGGTGCGCAGGATGCGCAAAAAGGTGATGCGGGATCCGGTGGAAACGGGGCGTCGTCTCGGTCGCAGGGATGCGGCAGACTCTCGCGCGCCGGCGGCCGGACCGATCGACCGGCGCGGAGGGCTTCCATGTCTCGCTTCGGCTCCATTTTCTTCATCGCGCTCGCGATCGCGTGCTCCGGCTGCCAGCTGACCGGCGGCGGGACGGACGCGCCGGATCCGGTCGCGGCAGCGATCGAGCAGGTCGCGAGCGACCCCCAGCGGAGCGAGGCGAATCGCGCACGGAATGCGTATCGCCATCCGGTCGAGACGCTGACCTTCTTCGGGCTCGAGCCGGACATGACGGTGCTCGAGGTCCTGCCCGGGGGCGGTCTCTGGTACACCGAGATCCTCGCGCCGCTGCTCGCCGAAGACGGGCGATACATCGCCGCCTCGTACGACGTGTCGCGCCCCGATCTTCCCGACTACGTCACGCGGGCGCACCAGGCGCTGCTCGACCGCTTCGCCGAAGCGTCGGAGCGCTACGGCGACCTCGAGCTCGCGGTGCTCCACCCGCCGACGATCGCGCTCGGCCCCGACGAGAGCGTCGACCTCGTGCTCAACTTCCGGAACACCCACGGCATGATCCGCGCGGGCGCCGCCGAGGAGGCGTACGCGGCCTTCTTCGCCGTCCTGAAGCCCGGCGGCGTGCTCGGCGTCGTGCAGCATCGCGCCGGTCCCGACACCGACACGTCGAAGTTCACCGGCTACGTCCCGGAAGAGACCGTCATCGCCCTCGCCGAAGGCGTAGGCTTCGTCCTCGAGGCGAAGAGCGAGATCAACGCGAACCCGAGGGATCGCGCGAACTACGAAGGGGGCGTCTGGACGCTGCCGCCGGCGCTGCGCCTCGGCGACACCGACCGCGAGAAGTACCTCGCGATCGGCGAGAGCGACCGGATGACGCTGCGCTTCCGCAAACCCTGAGGTCGGATCAGACCTCCGCGGCGTAGGGCGGCGCCGGGTCGTACTCCATCATCTTCTGCGTGATCCGGGCGTGGGGCACGCCGTAGAGCTCGCCGACCAGCCAGAGCGCGGCGTCGATGCCGGCCGAGACCCCCGCGGCGGTGAGCAGATTGCCGTCGCGCACGTAGCGCACGCGTTCGAGCACCTCGGTCCCGTCCCCCGCGTTCTCGCGCAGGGTCGGCAGATAGCCCCAGTGGGTCGTGATCCGCCGGCCCTTCGCGAGCCCCGCGGCTTCGAGCACGGCGGAGCCGGTGCAGACGGACGTGACCCACTCCGCGTTCGCCGCCCGCGCGCGCAGGAAGTCGAGCATCGCCGGGTTCTTCATCTCGGCCCGCGTCCCGATCCCGCCCGGAACGAGCAGCACGTCGAGCGCCGGCGCGGTCGCGAACGAGAAGTCGACCTCGTTCCGCAGCCCCTTCGCGCCCACGACGAGGCCGCCCGTCTCACTCACGAGCACGACGTCGAGCGCCTTCGCCGGGCCGCTCTCCCCGGACGCCTCCCGGGCCATCGTGAAGACCTCGAAGGGCCCGACCCAGTCGAGCTCCTCCGCCCGGTCGAAGAGCACGATCCCGATCGTCCGACCCTCTTCCGCCATCATCTTCGCTCCTTGCCCGTCTCCGTTCGTCACGGAGGGGAGGTGAATCGCTCGCGATACGCCGCCGGCCCGACGCCGATCTGGCGCAGGAACGCCCGGCGCATCGTCTCCGCCGTCCCGAACCCCACGTCGGTCGCGATCACGTCGACCGAGCCCGGCGAGTCCTCGAGCTGGCGCCGCGCCGCCTCGACCCGCACCCGCTCGACGAAGCGTCCCGGCGAGAGCCCGACCTGCTTCGCGAAGACCCGCGAGAAGTTCCGCGGACTCATCGACACCCGCTCCGCCAGTCGCTCCACCGCGTGATCCTCGGCCGGGTGCTCGACGATCCAGGCCTGCAGCTCCCGCAGCGGATCGCGATCCGCCATCTGGGCGGCGAGCTGCGCCGAGAACTGGGACTGACCGCCGGGCCGCTTCAGGAAGAAGACCATCCGGCGCGAGACCTCGAGGGCCACGTCGCGACCGAGATCGTCCTCGACCAGCGCGAGCGCGAGGTCCATGCCGGCGGTGACGCCCGCGGAGGTCCAGACGTCGCCGTCACGGACGAAGATCGGATCCGCATCGACCTCGACCGCGGGGAAGCGCTCGGCGAGGAGCCGGGCGCTGCCCCAGTGGGTCGTCGCGCGGCGCCCGTCGAGGAGTCCCGCGGCCGCGAGGACGAAGGCGCCGGTACAGACGGAGCAGATCCGCCGGGCCCGCGCGGCGCCGGCGCGGACGGCGTCGACGATCCGCGGCTCAGCGAGGGCCCGGGCCGCACCGTGGCCGCCGGCGACGATCAGCGTGTCGAGCTCGCCCGGCAGATCCTCCCAGGCCCGGTCGACGCCGATCGAGAGTCCCGAGGAGGCGCGGACGGATCCCGGCTCCGACCCGAGGATCGTGATCGCGTAGCCGCGGCGGGCCGCGGTGCCCGGCCCGGCCACGGCCTCGCTCGCGGCGGCGAAGACCTCGAGCGGCCCCACCACGTCGAGGAGCTGGACGCCGGGGTAGGCGACCATCGCGATCGTACGGGGAGGGAGCGGCGGATTCGGCACCAGGAGAGGGTGCCTCGATCGCAAGTCGTCCTCAATGACACTCACCCCTCGATAACG
>JAUIMK010000010.1 GCA_030432735.1 bacterium | reverse complement strand
GCGCATCCACTTCGGTTCGGCTCAGCTGCAGGATCGCGCGCTCGATCGCCGCGTCGTTGAGGCTCTCGTTCCGCAAGAGCTCGTCCGTCGAGACCTGCTCGAACTCGTCCTTCCAGAAGCCGCCGTGGATCTCGGACAGCGGCTGGATCCCGCCCGTTCCGAAGTAGACGCGCTCGCCCCCGTCGAGCTCGATCACGTTCACGTGGAGGCTGAGCGCGGGGACGTACCCGTACGCGCCGGATCCCGGCATCATCCCCTTCGTGAACCGGTAGGTCGCGCCGTCCCAGCTCATCACTCCGGCGTTCCACCTCGCCGAGACCGTGATCACCATCGGCGACAGGAGAAAGTCGCAGCCGAGCTCGTCGCGGAGGGCGCCGAGCGCGGCGAGGCGCGTCCGATCGAAGGCCTCGACGTCGCGAATGCCGGTATACGGATCGTGGATCGGATCGGCTTCCTCGAAGACGCGATCCCAGACCGCGTTCAGGGGATCGGGCTCGACGACGTCGAATCCGAGCTCCGTGACCGCCTTCTGGAGGCGCTCTCCGAAGGCGGCGACGCGATCGTCGTCCTCTTCGTCTTCGTTCTCTTCGTCCTCCTGGTCCCCTTCGTCCGGGAAACCGTAGGCGTCTCTCACATGGTCGACACAGAAGACGGTCGCCCGCTCGCTCACCACGTAGGCGGGTGGGGCGGGCTCGCCCTCGCCCTCGCCCTCGCTCTCACCCTCGGCCACGGTCGCAGCCGGAATCTCGGGCTCGCCCCCGGTCCGGAAGGCGGTCGCTTCCTCGGAGGTCACGAAGGGATGCGTCGGCACCAGGAGCGCGGGCTGGTCCTTGTGGATCGTGAAGCAGCCCGGGAGGCAGGCCGCGATCGCCAGGAGCACCGCGGTTCGGGCCAGCCTGCGTACGGCGGGGGCGCCTAGCATGGTTCGGAAGGGTCTCATTCGCGCGCGTCCCCGTGCTTGTTCTCGCTGCATCGTTCGGGCATTATTTCGCCATGGCCATCCCGACGTCAAGTCGTTCGGCCCGCGCCCCCCTGAACGATCGTCTTCGATTGGGACCGGTCGCTCTACGCGTCCAATGGGGGCGATGGGCATTCGCCACCCTGATGATCGGGCTGGTCTTCCTCGGCTGCGGCGGGCGTCGTCCCGTCGAGCTCGATGCCCTTCCGGCGGATGCCGAACGGACGGGCCACGAGCTCGAGGCGATCGAGGCCACCGACGAGTATCACGCCGCGATGGTCGAGGCGGAGCGCATCCTCGAAGACGACGCCCTCCACGAGTACCTGCAGGCGCGAGTCGACGAGATCCTGGTCGCCCGCGGACTCGCTCCCGATTCGATCCGGGTCTTCGTCGTCAAGAATCCCTACATGAACGCGTCGATGCTCGCGAACGGCGTCATCCATCTCCACACGGGCATCCTCGCGCGGATCGAGAACGAGGGACAGCTCGCGACGCTCCTCGGGCACGAGATCGGTCATCAAGCGCTCCGCCACATCGCACGCGAGGAGCTCTCCCGGCAACGTGAGGAGAGCCGTGTGACCTGGACGCGAGTCGCGATCGCGGTCGTGCTCGCGCCGACCGGCTTGTCCCCTTTCGCTTTCATCGATCTCGAGTCGAAGGGAATGGAGGGCGTCCTCGCGCGCCAGATGAGCGGCTACTCGCGCGCCTTCGAGACGGAGGCCGACCGTTATGGCTTCGAGGCGATGCAGTCCGCGGGCTATCCCGTCGACGAGTCCGTAGCGTTCTTCCAGCGATTGATCGACGTCGAGGAGGCGACGCGCGCAGAGCTCAACGTCGGAGATGCCGGAGAGGATCCGTACATCTACGCTAGTCATCCCGCGCTCACGGAGCGCAAGGCGTCCTACGAGAAGCTGATCGGCGAAGCGCGATCGGCGTGCGCGGCGGCTGCGGAGCACTGCCGGGACCTCGGGACGGAGGGCGGGAGCGATTCCAGTCGAGAAGCGCGCTACATGGCACGAATCGAAGCGGCCGTGCTCGATGCGGCGCGCGCGGATCGCGCGATCGGCCGTCGCCAGGCGGCGATCACGATCCTGGAACGTCTGCTCGCCTTCGAGTCCGACTCGGCCGACGCCTGGGAGCTCCTCGGCTCGATCCGGAGCGCGCGGGGCTCGCGCTCGGAGGAGATCCCCGAGGCGATCGAAGCGCTCGAACGCGCGGCCGACCTGGCGCCGGACCGCGCCGCCGTCCGGCGCGAGCTCGGCTTCCTCTACCGCAAGACGAACCGGCCCGCCGAGGCCGCGTCCTCTTTCCGGGCCTACCTCGAGGCCGAGCCCGAAGCGCGGGACGCGACGATCATTCGGCGCTTCATCGACGAGGCGACCCGACCGGACGCCGAGAAGTCGAACGGGGAGGGACGATGAGACGACCGGCCCACACTCGACGCGAGGGAAGGCATCGTCTGCTCCGCCGGCTGCTCGCGGTCGGTCTCTCTTCGTTGGCCGCAGGCGCCGCGTTCGCGTCGATCGCGGCCGCCGAAGGGTACGATCCCTACAAGGTTTCCCGGGAGAAGTTTCGCGCGGACGTGAAGACGATCGCGCTCCGCCCGCTCCGTCTCCAGCTCGAGGACGTCGACGGCGAGGCGCTGGCGAGGGACATGCTCGAGAGGGTCGCTTCGGCGCTTCGCTCGAAGGGATACGTCGTCATCGACGCGGTCGAGTTCGACCGGCGCTGGCGGGACTACGCCGAGAGCCTCGGCGGCGTCTACGACACGCAGACGGGGGTCGCGGACCCGGAAATCCATCGCCTCGCCTTCGAGTACACCGCGCGAGACCTCTCGACCGAGCTGGACGTCGATGCGACGTTGCGCCCGAACCTCTTCACGCGGGTCGTCTCGGTCGGGTGGTCGAGCAGCGGCCTCCGCGCCGTGGGAGAGCCGCTGATCTGGAAGGGCGAGACGATCGACTTCGTCGAAGGGCTCGGCAACTGGCCGCAGATCGTTTCCGCGATCTGGGTCGGCGTCGAGATCAGCGACCTGGAAGGCGTCGAGCTGTACGACGTCGGCTGCGCCGTCAAGTGGAACGCGATCTACATGGCGCGCGGCTCGGAGCTCCGCCCGCAAGCGGAAGTCTACGAATCGGGCGGCATCCTCGACGGCGTCGACCGCTGCCTCGAAGATCTCGAGGCCCGATAGGGTCGTAGGTCACCGGGGCATCAGGCGACGCGCGCCAGCGGCGGCCGGCCTCCCCCGTCGAGGGCGCGCCGACGGCGGCGGCGAAGGGACGCCAAATCAGAAGAGCAGCTCGGCGCCGAAGGTGGGGCCACGCAGCTCGTAGGTGACGTCGGTCCCTCCAGCTTCGTCGTCGAGGTCGATCCACCGATAGCCTCCGAAGAGTCCCAGGTGCTCGAAGAGTCGGACGCGCCCGCCCACCTCGCCGCGGACCGAGCCTGCCGTACTGCCGGAGGCGTCGCTGTAGACCGAGAAGAGTCCGGCGGCCCGGATCAGGCCGTAGAGCTCGAATCGATCGTGGATCTGGAGCCCCGCGCGAAGCCCGGCGAGCGGGCCCAGATAGAGACTCCGCTGCGTGGCCTGCAGGCCCCCGCCCGCGACCTGCAGCTCGGTCGTGACCACCTCGAGTCCAACGAGCGGCTCGATCCGGAGCACGTCCTGCACGATCAATCCGGCACGCACGGTGGCGGCCGAGTCGACCATCCGTACGCGGTTGCGAAGCTCGGTCGGTCCCGTGAACTCCGTCCCGTCGATCTCGGGATCGTCGCCCGCCCGCACGGGCTGGTTGTCGTTCGCCTCGGTGTACCCGAGCTCGAACTCGGCGACGACACCGCTCGCTGACGTGACGCGCTCGCTCGCTCGGCTCGATGATCTCCCAGACCAGGCGGCCCGCAGGAATGATCGCGTCCGCGGAGTGCACGCGGACGTTGGTGCACCCTGCCGTTCCGGCAAGGACCGCCGCGACGAGTAGGAGCGTGCCGAGCCGATGACGGGCGGCGGACCTTCGCTCCCCGAGTCCGTTCGTGAGAGATCGCATGACGCAGAGGTAGGCTGTTAGTTCTCCGACGTCAAATGACGCTTCGTTCGGAGACGGCCGGCGTGGAGCGGGGCGTCGCGTGGCCGCTCGGAATCCGGTCGGCTTTCCTGCGCGCCCTCGGTCCGTTCGACGCGGACCGGCACGCCCGATTGCAGCACCATTCCCGTCAGGGGGTCGACGTCGCGATCGGACCGGGTCAGCTGGCCGACGTTCGGCGCGAGCCAGCCGTGCGGGATCCAGACGGAGCCGGGGCGGAGGTCCGGGTCGACCTGCAGGCGACCTTCGAGCGCGCCCGCGTCGCTCTGCACGACGAGGCGATCGCCTTCCTGGGCCTCGATCGCCTCGGCGTCCGATGGCGCGAGGTGGATCGCGACCGCATCGAGCCGCTCGCGCTCCGCGGCGACGTCCCGGAGCGCCGAGTTCATCGTCCGCAGCTGACGCCCGGGGATCAGCAGGGCGGAGGAGGGCGGCGCTTCGAGCTCGGCCAGCTGTCGAACGAAGACGTCCGGTGCGAGCTGCCAACGTCCGCCACGGAGCAGCCCGTCGACGACCCAGCCCGCGACCGGCTCGTCGAGCACCTGCGCGCGATCGAGGGCGTCGAGATCGATCGCCGGATCCGTGAGATGGGCGAGCAGCCGTGCCTCGGCTTCGGGCGTGGGCGCGGGCTCGAATCCGGGCGGGCGAATCGACAGGTCCAATCGCTCCGCCAGCGCGTCGAAGCACCACCAGAGCGGGCGACGCTCGGCGACCGGAGCAACGACGGGTCGCGCGAGCTGACCGATCGGGGCGAGCCGATAGAACTCCATCAGTCCGGACAGGTCCGCCCGCTCGAGCTGACCCGTGCAGGGCCAGACGTGGGTCGCCAGCTCGACGATCTCGTTCTCGACCACGTCTCCGACGACGAGGACCTCCAGGCTTCGGAGCGCCGCGATCGTGCGCTCGGTCTCGGGGAAGGCCGCGATCGGGTTGCCGCCCGGGACGAAGAGCGCGCGGACGTGGCCCGCCTCGATCTCGTCGACGAGCGCGGCGCAGGGGTACTCGCCGCGACGCCGAGGCAGCTCGGGGCGGCTCGCCGGGCCGGGCTCGGCGAGGCCTTCCTCGTGGACCCAATCGCGCTTGCGATCGAGTCGACTCGTGAAGCCCGGGTTGAACCAGGCGCCGCCGGGACGCTCGAAGGATCCGGTGACGACCTGCAGCGTCCAGAGCAGCCACTCGGTCACGTTCGCGCCGGCGGACATCGTCGTTCCCGTTCCGCTCAGGCCGGCGAAGCGACCGTGGCGTCGCAGGGCCGCGAGCAGATCGAGGAGGTCCTCGGCCACGAGGCCCGTCGCTTCGACCGTGCGCGCGAGGTCGAAGGGGCCGACCGCCGCCGCGAGCGCGTCGACGCCCTCCGCGTGGTTCGCGAGGTACTCCGGATCCGCCCCGTCACGGAGCAGCTCGCGCGCGAGGAAGGCCAGCAGGAAGGCATCGGTCCCGGGTCGGATGGCCAGGTGTCGCGTCGCGAGTCGGGCGCTGGCGGTGCGGCGGGGATCGACGACCCACAGCTCGCCCTGGCGAGCGACGCGCCGCAGATGGGCGACCGGATTGGTCATGCCGGTCAGGTGGCCGTGGGACACGACCGGGTTCGTGCCGAGCAGGAGCATCATCCGACAACGGTCGGTGTCGGGAATCGGGTGCAGGAACGAGTATCCCGACATCAGCTCGGAGACGAGCAGCTTGCAGGGCGTGTCGACCGTCGCGCAGGTGTAGCGCTGGCGCGTGCCGTGGGCGTCGAAGAAGGCCTGCGTTCCCCAGTAACCGCAGGTGTCGAAGGCGACCGCCGTGCCCAGGTAGTAGGCGATCGCGTCCCGCCCGTGGGCCCGCTCGATTCGGGTCAGCGCAGAGGCGAGATCGTCGAGCGCTTCGCTCCATCCCCGACGCTCCAGCGTGTCACCGCGCCGCACGAGGGGGTGGTCGAGTCGGCGCGGGTCGTGGTGGAAGGCGGCGCTGGCACGCCCCTTCGGACACGTGTATCCCGCCGAGAGCGGATGCTCCGGGTCTCCGCGGACCCGCAGGACCCGGTCGTCCCGCGTCGTGATCCGAAGCCCGCACGCCGCGTTGCAGATCCGGCAGAAGCTCCGGCGCTCCGTCTCCCGATCTCTTCGCTGGTCGATCGTCACCCGGCGAGGATAGACGGTCTCCCGCTCGGGTCGCGAGATCGCGCTCCCGGCGGCGATCGCCATCCCGGTGCTACGATGTCGATCCCCTTCGACGATTCAGGAGCCATTGGAATGATTCATCAGGTGGAAGGCGACATCCTGCTCAGCCGAGCCCACGCCATCGCCCACGGCATCGCCGCGAACGACCCCATGAACCAGGGCCTCGCGCTCGCGTTGCACGAGCAGTACCCGTCGATGCACAAGGACTTCCATCACTGGTGCCACCAGCAGCATCCGAAGCCGGGGGAGGCGTGGATGTGGGGCGGTCCGGAGAACGTCCGCGTCGTCAACCTGATCACGCAGGAAGGCGGCTACGGTCACGGTGCATCGTCTCGCCCCGGCAAGGCCACGATCAAGCACGTGAGCGATGCGCTGAAGAACCTCGCGAAGATGGTGGGCGAAGAGGGCTTCACGTCGATCGCGTTGCCGCGCGTCGCGACGGGCGTGGGCGGCCTCGACTGGGAGGAGGTCTGGCCGGTGATCGAGCAGCGTCTCGGCGACCTCGAGATCCCGGTCTACGTCTACGCCGAGTACCGACCGGGGCAGCAGGCCGAGGAGCCCGGTCTCTAGCCGCGGTGCTGCGCTGGCTGCGGGCTCGCCGCCGGAGGAAGCGCGCGGAGGAGCCCTTCCCGGACGCCTGGGAGCAGCACATCGCGCGCAACGTCGCGCACGATCGCGTGCTCGACGCGGTCGAGCGCACCCGACTGCGCCGGCTCGTCCGGGACTTCGTCGCGGAGAAGCGCTGGGAGGGCTGCGGCGGGCAGGTCCTCGACGACGAGATTCGCGTGACGATCGCGGCGCAGGCCTGTCTGCTGGCGCTCGGACTGCCGGGGGAGCCCTACCGGCGCGTCCGCACGATCCTCGTCTATCCGTCCACCGTCGTCCTTCCTCCTCGGCCGCCGGGCGCGCTCGAGATCGCGACGCGCCCGATCGCGAGCCCGCTCCCGATCCTCGGGCAGGCGCTGCGCGCGGGGCCGATCGTGCTCGCCTGGGACGCCGTGAGGCGGACCGCGCGGCATCCGGAGAGCGGTCACAACCTCGTCTATCACGAGTTCGCCCACGCCCTCGACCTGCAGGACGGCGCGGCGGACGGCACCCCGCCGCTCGCGGGACGGGAGGAATACGCGCGTTGGGTGCAGGTCTTCGACCGTGAATACCGCGCTCTCCGCGAGCGGATCCGGTCCGGCCGTCCCGGGCTGCTCGACGGGTACGGGGCCGTCGCCGAAGCGGAGTTCTTCGCGGTCGCGACCGAAGCCTTCTTCGACCGCCCGCTCGAGCTCCGGCGTCGCCACGCGGAGCTCTACGAGGTCCTGCGCGGCTTCTATCGTCAGGATCCCGGCGCGCGGATGGAGCGCGCGGGCGACGGGACGGTCGGCGACGTCCGCGACGGTGCGACGCGGTGTCCCTGAGCCGGCCGGCTCTGCCGGCGGGCGCCGCGGATGGACCTCCGCGCGCCCGCCTGCGGGAATTCGCGTCTGACCGGGACCCGAATGACCCTGAGTGGCACCATACCGGGTAAGGAAGAGGGAGAGCTTTCGTCCCATGTCCGAATCACACCGTCAGATCCGCGCGATCGCGCGCGCGCCCGTCCGAGCCGCATTCTCGGCGGCGGTGCTGCTGTTTCTCGGCACCGGCTGCTTCGACACGGGCGGCGGAGACGGGGGGACGCCGACGCCGATCGTGGTCGACAGCACGGGGGACGGTCCAGCCGCGGCGGCGCTCGGTACGACGCTGCGCGAGGCGCTCGAGATGGCGAGCTCCGGCCAGCCGATCGAGTTCGACGCGAGTCTCGATGGCGCGACGATCGCGCTCACCGAGCTCGGGGAGGCGCACACGATCCTGAAGGGCGAGGTCATGGGGATCGCGAACACGCCCAGCGGCCCGGTCTCCTACCTCGTCGGCTACTTCGATCGCGACTACGGACGCTCGGCGCTCTACGCGCAGAAGAACGTCGTGATCGACGCGTCGGCCCTGCCGTCCGGCGTCACCGTCGCATGGATGGGAGGGCGCACCGATCCCGCCCGCGTGCTCGCGGTCTCGGGCGACCTGCTCCTGCGCAACGTGCGGATCACCGGCGGCGTGAACCTGACCGAAGACATCTCCACCCCGGATCCCGATGACCAGCCCTGGACCCTCGCCCGGGGCGGCGGGATCGCCGTCTGGGGCCTGGCGCGGCTCGAGGACTGCGAGATCTTCGACAACCACGTCGAGGGCGACTTCGATCCCTCCCGCGATCGCGGCGCCTTCGGCGGCGGCGTCTACGCGAACCTCGTTCGGATGGAGCGCTGCGTGGTCGCCGGCAACTCCGTGCTCGGCGGCGGCGCCGCAGGGGGGGGCGTCTTCGCCGTGGGCGGCGCCCTCGACCCGCTCACGACGTCGACCATCGACGACTCGTCGATCTCCGGCAACCGGATCCAGGGCCTCTTCACCTACGGCGGCGGCGTCTACAGCGACGGCGGAGGAATCGGGAACCGCAAGCGCCTCGTCGTCCGCAACAGCACCCTCGCGAAGAACCTCGTCGAGCCGGCGCCGGGACTGCCGCCCTTCGTGCTCGCCACGGGCTACTGGCGCGGGGGCGGTCTCTACCTCTCGAACGGCTACGTCCAGATCGAGGCGGCGACGATCGTCGAGAACGAGGTCTACGGGGTGCCGCGGACCGACGATCTCGACAAGCCGAACCTCGCCGGCGGCGTCGCCGCGACGATCGGCAATGCCCACGCGGTCGAGGACATGGTGATCGGTCACTCGATCATCGCTGGCAACACCGTGCACGAGATCGGTGGAGCGACCTACGACCACGACGTCTTCACCGGTTCGAGCTTCTACTTCCGGAGCCTGGGCTACAACCGCTTCGGCGTCGTCGACTTCAGCCAGATCCTCGTCCCGGTGGGCCAGCCGACCTGGCGCTCGCTCTCGCGCCGGCACTTCCCGCAGACCGGCGATCTCGAGGACCTGTCCATCGACGAGGTCGTCGAGCGCACCAGCGGCATCGCGCGGTCGAGCCACATCGAGTCGGTCGGCGCCGACGCCGGCCAGCTCGCGATCCTGCACTACGCGCCCTGGGACCGCGCGCTCGACCAGATCCCCGACGCGGTGTACCCGGTCCACGAGGTGCTCGGCGAGTACGCCGTCGGCTCCGGCGGCGTCGACGACTTCCTGGCGATCGTGCTCGCTCGGATCGAGGACGAGTATGCCCTCCCGGGCTTCGCCGCGAGCTTCGCCGCGGACTTCGAGGCGTTCCTGGCGAGCGTCGACCTCGACGACACGACGCCGGGCAACCAGCCCTACACGGATCCCCTGGGCGCGCCGATCCTGACGCTCGCGGACACGCTCTGGTTCGGGCCCGCGCAGACCTGGCCGCGCGAGCTGCCGAATCACCCCTACATCCACTTCTGGCACCGCCTCGACGCGGCGCTCGCCGTGGAGGCGATCCCGGGGATGGGGTCGGAGACCCTGGGCGATGCCGCCTGGTCGGCGCTCTTCTCGTCCGGGCCCCTCGCGGAGAACCCGGACATCTCGACCGCGATCTGGAGCCAGTACGCCTACGACGTCTGGCTCGAAGAGCGGGATCAGGTCGGACTCGCCCGTCCGGTCGGCACGCTCGGCGACGTCGGGTCGATCGAGCGGCCCTGAACGAAGGGGCTGGCGATCCCATCGGCGTGAGGCCTTCTGCGAGGTGCAGAACGCCCGCAAGAGATCCGCCAGCCCGAATCCGATCTCGATCGCGTCCGGAATTCTCGGCATCATGGCTCGCGGTTCGATTCATCACCCGGGAGTCCCGTAGATGCGCCTCGCCGTTCTGTTCGCCACGTTTCTCGTCCTCGCGCCGTCCGCGTTCGCGAGTGACGGTGTCCTCGAGATCAACCCGGCGTGCGCGGTCCACACGGGCTGCTTCTCGGGGGATACGCCCGGCTATCCCGTGACGATCGATGGCTCGGCCGGTCGGAGCTATCGCCTGACGGGTGATCTGATCGTGCCCGACGAGTTCACCGACGGGATCACCGTGAGCGCGAACGACGTGGGGATCGATCTGAACAATCTGTCCATCGTCCGCGCCGGCTGCGAGAATACGACGACGGATTGCACCCCGACGTCGGGATTCGCCGCGGCCGTGAGGCGGACCTCCACCTCCTATTCCGGCCTTTCCGTCAGGAACGGAAGCACCGTGGGCATGGGCTACGGGGTCTTGCTCAGCTTGCAGGCGGAAGTCACGAACGTGCGAGCGCGCTGGAACCGGATCGATGGGATCAGCACCGGGATCGGATCGACCGTATCGGGCAACACCGTCTATCAGAATGGCGAGGACGGGATCCAGACGTCCTCGGGATCGACCGTCTCGGGGAACACGGCCTACCTGAACGGCGAGGACGGCATCGATGCAGGGACCGGATCGACGGTCTCGGGGAACACGGCCTACCGGAACGGCAGCGACGGGATCGAAGCGTCGAACGGCTCGACCGTCCAGGGCAACACGGCCTACCTGAACGGCGTCGACGGGATTTCTGCCGGCAGCGGCTCGACCGTCTCCGGGAATACGGTCTACTGGAACTCCAACGACGGGATCGATTGTGGCGCGGGGTGCTCGATCATCGAGAACGCTGCCTATCAGAACGGCGACGAAGTCGACTCCGCCTTCGACGACGGCATCGACTGCGACAGCGGCTGCCTCGTTCGTGGGAACAGCATGCGTTCCAATGAGGGGCGGGGACTCACGCTGGGTTTCGACTCTGCATATAGCGACAACGTGATCTCCGCCAACCAGACCGGCACGGTCGCGGGGTCCGGCAGCAGCAACTCTCGTGGGGGCAACTTCTGCGCGGGAACGGGCACCGTCTCCAGCTTCTGCCCCTGACGCCGCGTCGTCGTCGGTCGCTCGTCCTCGTTCCTGCGCTCGTCGTCCACGTCGATGCGCACGTGCGAGTCGTCGGTCCGGACGACGGGGTCCGAGAACCAGGGGACTTCGGTTTCGGCCGTCGGCCCGATCAAGTCCGCCAATCGACGGCGATCTGGAGCCAGTACGCCTACGACGTCTGGCTCGAGGAGCGGGATCGGGTCGGGCTCGCCCGTCCGGTCGGCACGCTGGGCGACGTCGGCGACGTCGGGGCGATCGAGCGGCGATGACTTCGGCGATGACTTCGGCGGTGACTTCGCTGCGGACGTCGGCGCACGACTCCCGGGCGCGAGCGACCTCAAAGGCTGATGGTGGCGCTCAGGATGCCGATGTGAACCTCGTAGTCTTCGACGTTGTTGCGTAGGAAGACGTCGCTTCCCCCTCGGAACGGGCCCAGGTCGTCGCTCCGGTAATCGTCGAGATCGAAGTCCTCGTATCGATAGAGCGCGCGGAGCTCGAGCCGGTCGCTCACCCGGAGCGTCGCGCTGCCGGTCAGGACCTGGAGACTCTCTTCGATGTCGGGATGGGTGAAGGCGAGACCTGCGTCGGGATTGCCGGGCGCACCGGGGGCGGTCGCGACGCCCGGGATCGCGTCGTCCCGCATCTTTTCCTGCCCGAGGTGGAGCTCGTAGCCCAGCTCGAGATCGAGACGGTCCCGAATCGCCTCGACGGTGACGCGGCCGCCGAGGGAGTGGAAGGCGCTCTCGGTCTCGTTCGACCAGTCGTTGATCGGATCGTCCACGAACGTGGCGAAGGGCCCGAAGTTGCGAGGGCGCCAGCGGGAGTCCATTTCGTACACGAACTCTTCGTAGGTGTACCAGAGGCCGAGGCCGACGCGGTCATGGAGCCGATGGTAGGCGTCGAAGCCGGCATGCCAGCCCTGCTGCCCGGTCAGGCCGTAGTCCGAGTCGACGTAGTCCATGTCCTCCCAGCTGCCGTCGAGCCCGAGCTCCGTTCGTTCGCCGACGAGAATCGTTCCGCCGATCGCGATCCGATGCGTTCGGCGATCCGCCTGGTCGTACTTTCGAAGTCCCGGCAGCTCGGTGATGCCCGACGCGACCAGGGCCGAGAAATCGGCCGGATCGAATTTCGACTCGAAGAACGCGAGGGTGTCGTAGCCGTCGCCTTCCCGGTCGCGGAAGTCGTAGCTCGTCCGGATCGTGGTGGATGGGTGCGGCCGCCAGTCGACCTGAAAGGTCGGTCCATGCTCGAGGAGATCGTCCACCTGTCGATCGTCGCTCCGGTGCCAGGCCTCGAGCTCGTAGCCGAGCGTCGTCTCGAGCGCCTTCGACACCCGGTATCTCGCCGTCACGTCCGCATTCTGCCGCGTGTAGTCGTTGCGGACGGAGCGGACGGCGTCGCTTCGCGCCTCGTCGTCGTTGCGCACCCACGCCGAGAACCGCAGCGGATCGGTTTCGTCGTCGTAGCGATAGACGCGATAGCGCGTCTTGAGATCGAGCCTGCGCAGCGGTCGAGCGGTGCCGACGAGGTTGGCGAGGAACGTGTGGACTTCACCGTTCAGGCCGTTCGCGGGAAGGGCGGGGCTCGCGATCGCAGCATTGATCGTATTCGGGAGGAAGTCGTCGTCCTGGAGGTGGAGCCCGTAGGCGAGGTTCGCCGTCACGCGCACGGGAAAGGAGGCCGGGACCGTCGCGCTCGCGAAGGCCGAGACGGCGTGGGCGGAATTGTCCGGGGCCAGCGAGAGCCGGCCGCGCTCGGCGGCGGTCGTGGTGTCGGCAGCCACCAGCGGATTGTCGACGGTCATGCTCCGGAGCTCGTTCTGGTAGAAGGAGGCGCGATACTCGAGTCCGAGGATCAACGGTCCTTCGGTGTACTCGACGCCGGCCTCGAGCTGGTGGGTCTCGTCGTCGATGGAGGCGGCGAAGACGTCGAAGGTGCCGCCGGGGCTGCCGAACTGGATGGCCAGCGGGCGACTCCCCCGGCGGTCCTGCAGGCGATAGCGACTGAAGAGGCGCACGGAGTCGTTCACCTGCACGTCGGCGCCCGCACCCGCTTCGACCTGCCGGAACCCGAGCTCGACCGGCTGCGCGGCGGAGAGCTCCACGCCGAGCTGTGCCGAGGGGTCCGCGGCGCCTGCGATCCGGGCCTGGACGCCGGATGGGAGCACGAACGTCTCCTGCGACGGGCGCTGGTACAGCGAGCGCGCGCTCGTGCTGAAGACGTGGGGCAGCTCGCTGTAGAAGAGGTCGACCGAGTAGCTGCCGTAGCGTCCTGCCTCGAGGGTGTAGCGCTGGTCGTCGTAGCCCGGGTTCGAGCCGAAGATGCGGAGGTAGCTCCGGCGTTCCTCGTCCTCGAAGAGCAGATCGACCCCGCCGAAGATCCCGGAATCGAGATCGCGGTACTCGCGGAACTTCCCGGCGCCGTCGTCTCCGCCCGACGAACGCCCGCCGATCTCGACCTCGCCCGAGACGAGCAGCGGCGGAGCCCAGTCCGCGAGGTTCTCCTGCTCGTGGCCGTCGTCTTCGGCGAGGGCACCGCGCGGTGCTGCGGCCACTCCGCTCGCCACGGCACACGCGAAGGCGATCACCAGGACGAGATTTCTTCGGGCGCCGACCGCCCTGTCGGTCGTCTTCGGCGGCGTCATCGGGTCAGGAAGTTCCCGGACGGGTGATTGCTTCCGTGCACCATGATGTGGCAGTGCTGGCAGTTCTGTCCGACCGAGAATCGATCGGTGGGGCCACGGTTCTGTGAGGGGTGCAGCGACTGGATGTGACAGGTCTGGCAGAGCCGCGGCCCGGCGACCCGCAGCATGTTCGGCCGGATGCTGCCGTGGGGCACGTGGCAGTTCGTGCAGCTCTCGTTCACGGGAGCGTGCTCCCAGAGGAAGGGGCCCCGCTTCTCGGCATGGCATTCGTAGCAGCTCTCGTTCACGCTGTTCGCGTCGACCAGGGACTCGGTCACGGTGCCGTGCGGATTGTGGCAGGAGCTGCAGTTCATGAAGCCTTCGCCGCCGGCGCCGCCTGGACCGGAGCGGACGGGCATGTGTCGATTGCGGAGCTGTTGGGCCCGCGCGGCGGGATGACAGCCTCCGCAACCCGTCGTCTGGTCGGCGGCGGTGAGCAGATGGCGCCGGGAGGCCGGGTTCTTCGTCGAGTGGCAGGTCGTACAGCCCACGTCGTTCATGGCGTGAGGACTCCCCGACCAGAGTCCGACCCGGGAGTGGTCGTGGCAGGAGAGGCAGACCGCGTTCTCACGCTCGATCCGATCGGCGGCGAGACCGCCCTCGTCGGTGTCGCCTACCGTGTCGCCTGTGAAGGCGATCCAGTCCTCGTGCGGCTCGCCCTTGCCGGCGGACTGGACGTGGGTGAGACCAGGACCGTGGCAGGCTTCGCAGCCGCGCGCTGCCCGCTCGGTTCGCGCGACGGCCTCGTTCAATACGCGCGCGTGCACGGTGCGGTCGTAGGCGTGACTCGCGTCCGCGTGACAGGTCGTGCAGGCTTCGCTGCCGACGTATCCCGACGTGGACTGTGCGCTCGCGATCGCGGGGCCGACGAGGACCAGGACGGCCAGACCGATCGATCCGACCCATGCCTCGACCTGAAGGGGCATCCTTTTCGGACAGAGCATCCCGACTCCTTGCTCCATCTCGATTCTGTCTCAGGATGGACCTCTGCGCTACGGGAGAACGATGACCACCCTGTCGCGAAGCGGGACGAAGTGCGATGGCACTCTGCGCCACGGAGAACGGCTGTGACGACGTGCCACGCGACGAGTCGAAGCGTCTCGCTCTTCGCCTCGTCGATGCGAAGCGCTCGATGCGGGTCTTGCCGTGCGTGCTTCGATGGGCTGCTCTCTCGTGACGAGCCCGTCGGAGGTAACGAATCGTGCGCATTCCGAAGAACCCGCTCTTCTTTCCGATCCCTTTCGTGCTGCTCGGTGCAGCGCTCGCGTCGACGGCGGCCGCGGACGGTCCGTCCGTCTACGCGGAGCGCTGCGCGTCGTGCCACGGTGCGGACGGTCGAGGGCAGACGCCGGTGGGGCGCGCGCTCGGGATCTCTTCTTTCGAGGGGCGGCGCTTCGAAGTGGAATCCGTCGGGAAGCTGCTGCGCGAGAGCCAGAGCCACGCGAGCGTGGATGGCGACGCGATCGAGAGCGAGCTGGCTGCGCTGGTGGAGGCGCTGAATGCGTTGGCGGGCAACGACGACGGGTGACGCCCGCATAGCGGCTCGCGGCGGCGGTGTCGGCGTCGTTCAGATCATCTCGAGGAACGCGCGCAGAACGTCGCGTCGGCTGATCAGGCCCACGACCTGCCCCGCCTCGAGTACGGGGAAACGCCGGCGGGGACTCTGGTAGAAGCGTTCGATCAATTCGACCAGGGTCATGCTCGCGTCGACCGTCTCGACGTCGCGGGTCATGTACTCCGACACGCTCGCGGCCGCGTCTCCGTGATAGCTCGTCCGGAAGGCGACGGTCAGGCAATCGCGCTGGGTCAACACACCCAGCAGGTTGCCGCGGTCGTCGAGGACCGGCGCTCCGGACAGCTCCCGATCGATCAGCCGGCGCATCGCTCGGAGCACGTTCTCGTCGGGGGAGAGAATCGTGAGCTCGGTGGTCATGAAGTCCCGCACGGTCTCCATCTTCGCCTCCGTCGGCCGTCGCGCCTGCTCGGGATCAGACGCCGAAATCGTCGAGGTAGACGTTCTCGGGGGGGACTCCGAGTGACGCCAACATCGATCGGGTCGCGCGCGCCATGAGGGGCGGACCGCAAAGATAGTACTCGCACCGTTCCGGAGCCGGGTGCTCCGCGAGATGGCGGCGGAGCAGGACCTCGTGAATGAAACCGACCTCGCCGTCCCACGCAGGGCTCGGCTCGGAGATCGCGACGGTCCACTCGAAGTTCGGGTGCTCGGCTTCCAGCTCGTCGAAGAGCTCCCGGTAGATGATCTCTCGCGGGCTGCGGGCGCCGTACCAGAACGAGATCGGCCGCTTCGTACGGATCCGACGCAGCTGATCCAGGATGTGCGATCGCATCGGGGCCATCCCGGCGCCCCCGCCGATGAAGATCATCTCCGCATCGCTGTCGTTCGCGAAGAAGTGGCCGTAGGGACCGGAAACGTCGAGCTCGTCGCCCGGCTCCACCTTGAAGAGGTAGCTGGAGACGACGCCAGCAGGGGCATCCGGTGGCGCGAGGGCGGGGGGCGTCGCGAGGCGCACCAGGAGCATCACGACCTCGTCCTCATCGGGGGAGTTTGCGAGGGAGTACGCGCGCGACACGGGCACGTCGGTCCCGGCTTCGTGTCGCCAGAGCTCGAGCCGGGTCCACTCGTCGCGCACCTCGGCATCGACGGGCAGGTCCTCGAATCGGAGGGAGTAGGGCGGGGCGGTCACCTGCACGAAGCCGCCGGCGCGGAAATCGAGCTTCTCGCCCGCAGGTAGCGCCGCGACGATCTCGCGGATCATCGTGCCGACGTTGCGAGCGGAGCGCACCCGGCACGAGAAGCGGCTCACGCCGAAGATCGCCTCCGGCAGCCGCACGGCGACGTCTTCGCGAAGCGTCTGCTGGCAGGCCAGGCGGATGCCTCCGGCCAGCTCGTCCGGCGAGAGCAGGGCCGACTCGGCCGGCACGACGGGGGGGGCGGCGCCGACGAACGTCACCCGGCACTGACCACACGTCCCCTTGCCGCCGCAGGCGCTCGGCAGCGCGAGGCACTGAGACTCGAGCGCGGCCAGCAGCCGGGTCGATCGCGGGGTCTCGAAGCGGAGGCGCTCGTTCACGACGATCTCGACGTCGCCCTCCGGCAGCAGCAGCCGGCGGGCGACGAGGATCATCGCGACGAGCGCCATCACCACGCCGGAGAAGATCACGGTCGCGAGGATCGGCTCGGTCATGGCAGCTCGATCCCCGCGAAGCCGAGGAACGCCAGGGACACGAGGCCGACGACCAAGAAGGTGAGGCCCACGCCCTGGAGCCCCTCCGGCGCGTCGGCGTACTCGAGCTTCTCGCGAATCGCGGCGAGCAGGCAGATCGCGACGGCCCAGCCGAACCCGCTGCCCGCGCCGAAGACGGCGCTCTCTGCGAAGTCGTACTGGCGCTCCGCCATGAAGAGCGAGCCGCCGAGAATCGCGCAGTTCACGGTGATCAGGGGGAGGAAGACGCCGAGCGATCCGGCGAGCGCCGGCAGCCAACGCTCGAGCACCATCTCGACGATCTGGACGAAGGCAGCGATCACCCCGACGAAGGTGATCAGCGAGAGAAAGCCCAGGTCGACGTCGGGCAGGCCGGCCCAGGAGAGCGCCCCGGGCCGCAGCAGGTAGACCCAGATCAGGTGGTTCAGTGGCACCGTGAGGGTCTGGACGGCGAAGACGGCGACGCCGAATCCCGCGGCCATCTCGAGCCGCTTCGAGACCGCGATGAACATGCACATGCCGAGGAAGAAGGCGAGCGCGAGATTCTCGACGAGGGCGGCCTGGACGAAGAGGTCGACGAGCGAGCCCGTCATGCCCGGTCCTCCACGAGCCGGGCCGGCGTCGCGACGGAGGCTCCACGGCGCTCTGCCCGAAGGGCCAGGCTGCGGGAGGCCCAGACGAGGCCGCCGATCAGGAAGAAGGCGCTCGGCGGCTTGAGCATCAGGCCGATCGGCTCGAACCAGCCCCCGTGCTCGACCAGCGGCAGCACTTCGAAGCCCGCCAGGCGTCCCGTGCCGAGCAGCTCCCGCGTCGCGCCGACGATGAGCAGGACCGCCCCGTAGCCCATGCCGTTTCCGAGGGCGTCGACGACGCTCGCGCCGACACCGTTGCGCATCGCGAAGGTCTCGGCTCGGCCCAGGATCAGGCAGTTCGTGATGATCAGTCCGACGAAGACCGAGAGCTCCCGACTGAGCTCCCAGAAGAAGGCCTGGAGGACCTGGTCGACGATGATGACGAAGGTGGCGATCAGCGTGATCTGCACGATCAGCCGGATGCTGCGGGGAATCTCGTTGCGGATCAGGCTGATCGTGGCGCTCGATCCGACGAGCACGGCGAGGACGGAGAGGGACATGGCGAGCGCCGTCTCGACGCTGCGGGTCACCGCGAGCGCGGAGCAGATGCCGAGGATCTGGACCGTGATCGGATTCTCGGTGAGCACTCCGCGCGTGACCTCCTCCTTCAAACCGCCTCCTTCGCTCATCGGGAATCCTCGCGCTCGTCGGACGTCCGCTCTTCGGCCAGCCGGGTGAGGAGAGGACCGTAGCCCTGGGGCCCGAGCCAGAATCGGAGCAGCTGGGTCACGCCGACACAGGTCCGTGTCGCCCCGGAGATGCCGTCGACGCGATGGACGGCGAAGGGATCATCGGGATCGACGCGTCCCCGGTCGATGGCGATCCGGATCTCGCCCCGGTCGTCGAAGGCCTGCTTCCCGGACCACTGCGCCCGCCAGTCCGGGTCGTCGATCTCGGCGCCGAGCCCCGGCGTCTCGGCGTGCTCGTGGAAGCTGAGGGCGCGGATCGTGCGCAGGTCGGACTCGAGCGCGAGATAGCCGCGCATCGTCGAGGCGTAGCCCGCTCCCTCGACCGGGAGCACGAGCAGGCGGAGCCGTCCGCCTTCCTCCACGCGGTAGATGCGTGCCCAGCGCGCCCGCCGACCGAGGCCGGCGAGATCCACCTCGGGCGGGATCGCGAGGCCGAGCTCCGGGTCGCGGGCCGCCGCGACGGGATCGAATTCGTCCGGATCGACGCCCCGAACCGGCTGGCCGGTCTCGAGGTCGACGACGTCGACGGCGACCCGGGCGTCGCCGCCGGCCTCGAGCAGCTCGGCGAGCCCCGGCGCCGAGCGGACGATCTGCTCGACGCTCGCGCGCTGCTCGCGCGCGCGGTTCGCGTCCTTGTACGGACGGAGCCAGGCGACGGTGAGCGAGATCGTCGCCGAGCAGAAAAGGCAGACGAGCAGCGAGACCAGCACGGCGCGCAGGTCGGATTCCGGGGGCAACCGACGCAGCAGAGCCCAGCCCTTCGGCCTACGGTCCACCTCATCCGCCATCGGGTCGTCTCCAACGAGCCGTCTGGATCCGACTCACGACCTGGTCGATCAGCGGGGCGGTCACGTTCCCCAGCAGGATCGCGAGCATCACGCCGTCGCGGTGGGCCGGGTTCGCGACCCGGATCAGGACCACGAGCAATCCGATCAGCAAGCCGTAGACGAGCCGCCCCGGGTTCGTCGCGGACGAGGTGGCGGGATCCGTCGCGAGGAAGACGATCCCGAAGGCGAAGCCGCCGGACACCAGGTGCCAGCTCCAGGGCAGCTCGGCCACCGGTCGCGCGAACCCGACGAGGTCGACGAGTGCTGCGCCGACCATGAGGCCCGCGACGCCGCCCGCGAGAACGCGCCACGAGGCGACGCCCGTCACCAGGAGGACGACGGCGCCGACGCCACAGGCGAGCGCGGACGTCGCGCCGAGCGCGCCGGGGATCGCGCCATACACGACGTCCTGCCAGGTGAGTCCGGCCGCCTCGATCCCGGCGAGTCCCGCCTCGCCCGCGAGCGCGAGGGGCGTCGCGCCGCTCCATCCGTCGACGGCCACCCAGGCGGCGTCGCCCGTGAGGCTCCCCGGATAGGCGAAGTAGAGCAGGGCGAGGCCCGTGAGCGGCGGGTTCAGCAGGTTGCGGCCGATGCCTCCGAAGATCTCCTTTCCGATCGCGAAGGCGAGGGCGCTGCCGAGGGCCGCCCTGGACAGGGAGATCGTCGGCGGCAGACAGAGCGTGAAGAGCAGCGCGATCACGAAGAGGGCGCGATGGTCGGCGGTGCGTCCGCGCAGGCGGGCGAAGGCGGACTCGGTGGCGAGTCCCGCGACGAGGCTCGCGGCCAGCAGCGGGACGAAGTGCAGCGCGCCGCGCGCCGCGCAGTCGAGGATCGAGTCGGGGGAGACGCCGAGCCCGAGCGCTTCCAGCAGCGAGTGGCGGACGTCTTCGACGGGGCGGGCGCCGGCGGCGAGCGCCCGGTTCACCTGCAGCCCCGTGTTGTAGATCGCCATGACCACGCAGGGGAGCGCGGCCCACGTCACACAGCGCATCACCGCCGAGACGTCGAGTCGGGAACGCACGTGGGGCGCGTGCTGCGCGAGCCGATCGGGCACGTAGACGTCCGGATGCGGGCCCCCGGGCGGTAGCGGCCGCGATGCGGACTCCTCGAGCGGGGAGGTCATTCCGTCCCCCTCGTCTCGCGCTGCAGCGTCGAGCGAAGCAGCGCTCCGTATTCGAGCTTCGCCGGACAGAGGTAGCTGCAGAGCGCCAGGTCCTCCTCGACCAGCTCCGCCGCCCCCAACCGCTCGGCGGCTTCACGGTCCCCTGCCGCCAGCGCACGGAGCAGCAGTCCCATGGGCAGCCGCAACGGGGACACGTCGTCGAAGACGTCGAGGGGCAGCATCGCGCTCGGGGGGCCGTGCCGTTCGGTGCTCCACGGCAGCCGCAGGCGCCAGGGCGGAGCGATCCGCAGTCGCCCGAAGAAGGGCAGCGGCCAGCCGCCGCTTCGAGGATCGTCGAGCTCCGGGAGCACGCTCACCTGACGGTGGTCCCGACCGAGATAGCCCTCGGGGCGTGCGGCGATGCGTCCCGAGAGGGGCGAGCCCGAGATGACGCGACACTCGCCCGGCAGGAGCTCGTCCTGCACGAGCGCTTCGATTCCTGCACCGAGCCGGGTCCGGAGTAGGCGGGGGTGCCGAACCCGTGGGCCGCCCAGCGCCACGATGCGCTCCGCGTCGATCTCCGCGGTTCGCAGGGCGCGGCCGATCGCGAGCGCGTCCTGGGCGCCCACGTGCCAGACCCGGCGACCGTCGCGAGCGGGGAAGAGATGGTGGATCTGGACGCCGGGCAGACCGGTGGGATGGGGGCCTTCGAAGGTGAAGGAACGGATGTCCGGCAGATCGCCGATCGGCGCCTCCACGCCCGGGGGCAGGGTCACGAAGGTCGGTCCGTCGGTCAGTCGCGAGAGGGCGACGACGCCGATCCGAAGGTCCTCCTCGCGTCCGTTGAGGATCGGTCCGATCGGTCCGGCGAGCGGGTTCGTGTCGGTCAGGCAGACGAGCAGAGCGTCCGGAGCACGATCCGGGTCGGGGATCCCGCCTCCCGGACGTTCGCGAAGCGAGACCCAGTCGCCCGTCGCGAGCAGTCGATCGACGATCTCGCGTCGAGGGAGCTTCCCGACGGCTTCTGCGTCGGCGCCTTCGAAGGGAAGCGCGCGCCGCTCTTCCGGGCGCTCGACCGCGACCACGACGAGAGCCGGTCGTCCGCGCTCGGCGGGCCGGGCCGTTCGCACGTGGCCCGAGGCGGGCGAGACGAAGCGGATCTCCGTGCGTGCCGGGTCGACGCAGAGGGTCTGGCCGAGCTCGACCCGCTCGCCCTCCGCGACGCGGAGCGCCATGCGGATCTCGGGGCGGTCGCTTCCGACGAGCGCGACCTCGCTCGGTTCGGGCGCCGCTTCGATGAGCGGGGCAGGGGCACCGGGGATCGGCAGGTCGAGTCCCTTGCGCAGCGCAACGCGGCCGCGATCGGCCAAGCTCGGACCTCCTCTCGAATCGAGTGGCGCGAAGCCACAGCCGGTCTCGCTCCGCGAACTCGTCGTGGCGCGACGAGCGGCCGGACTGCGATCGCCACGAGGATAGACGAACTCCTCGGGCCCGCGAGACATCGACGTGCGCCGGGGGCTCGCTCATCATGGGGCCGTGAGGTTCCACGGAGCGCAGACGAAGCGGTCGCGCAGAGTTGCCCATCCGCCGTCCCGGCATCACGCGTGGGGCATCGTCGGAATCCTCGTCTTCGCACAGATCGGCGGAGCCGGCGAGGCGATCGGTGACTCCTCGGATGAGGCGGGGTGGGATCGCGTCGCCGCGGCCCCGCGCGCCTTCGGCGACGCAGGAGGAGCGCGATCACGTCTCGAGCGGATGGGTGTCCAGCTGCGACTCTTCTACGACCAATACCTGTCGGGCAAGCCGTCGAAGGGCGGCGCGGAGCCCGACGCGGGCTTCGGACACAGCGGCAGCTACGACTTCTTCGCGCAGGCCGATCTCGATGCGCTCGTCGGGTGGCGGGGGGCCACGATGCTCCTCCACGTGAAGGGGCAGTACGACCGCAGCGTGAACGGCGAGGTAGGTGCCCTCTCTGCACCGATCGACGACGCCGACTTCGACGAGCCCATCTACGTCGACGAGCTGTGGCTCCAGCAGACGGCGTGGTCCGGTCGCCTGCGGTTGCGGTTGGGATTCGCGGAGCAGCAGACGATCTTCGACCGCAACGCGTACGCGAACAGCGAGGATCGCCAGTTCCTCACGACCTTCCTGGACAACAACGCGGTCGTGCCGCTTCCGAACGGACTCGGCGCGAGCCTGATCGTCGCACCGACGTCGTGGGTCGAGGTCGCGATCGGCCTGGCCGACGCCGACAACGAGCCACGGGAGGTCGGCATCGACACGGCCTTCGACGGCTGGAGCAGTCTGACGGGCTACGTCGAAGCGGCCTTCGAGGGGCCCTGGACCGAGCAGGGCCTGCCGGGGCGCTACCGCGTCGGCGTCTTCGTCGACGGTCGCGCGCAACCCGACTTCCGCACGGGCTCGCGCGATCGTGGCCACGTCGGCGCGTGGCTGAGCTTCGATCAGCGGGTGCTCGCTTCGGGCAGCGGCTTCGGCGAGCTCGGCGTATTCGCGCGGGCGGGCTACGCGGATCCGGACGTCGGTCGCGTGACGGGGTTCTGGTCGGTAGTATTCGAATCCACTGGACTGCTTCCGGGGCGCGGGGAGGACGTGCTGGGCTTCGGTGTCTACCAGACGATCGGGTCCCCGGCGTACCGAGACGCAGTCGATCCGGATTTCCGGCGCGAGACCGGCCTCGAGCTCTACTACGCGGTCCGCGCCCTGGGGTGGCTCGTATTGACGCCCGATCTGCAGCTGATCGTCGACCCCGACGCGACCGGAGCGCAGCCCGACGTGTGGGTCGGCACGCTGCGCATGCGGGTGACGTTCTGATGCGTGCGTTCGCGACGCGATCCTTCGTCCTGGGGCCGGGTCTCCTGGTCGCCGTCGCGTGTCGCGGTCCGGCGCTCCTGGAATACGAGGCTGAGTTGGCCGCGACCCCAGCGTCGGCGGTCCACGCGGTTCACGAGGAGCGGCTGGTCACCGTGATGCGCGACATGGAGCGACTGCGGCGGGCGCGGCTCCCCAAGCCGATCGATCCGCAGGCCGATGCTCGCGAGCGGGCGAGCGAGGTCGCGCGGGTCGCGGAGGCGCTGGCGGCGTCGGCGACGCGGATCGTCGCCGCCGCGCCACCAGGGCTCAACGCCGAACAAGCGGACCTGTTTCGAGCGTTCGCCGAGTCGTTGCGTGAGGCCAGCCTGCGGTTCGCGGAGGAGGCCTTCGTGCTCCCGCAAGCCGAGCACCGGGCGCGCTGGGCGGAGATCGATGCGACCTGCCAGGGTTGCCACGGCCGCTTCCGCATCCCGGGCGTCGACGGGATGAACGCGGGCACGCCGGGCGACACGTCCACGCCGTCGGCGAAGGAGTGAGCCTCCGGTGACCGAAGGGAATGCAGGCGGCGCGGAGCGGGTCGGTGCGCGTCGGCACCTCCAGGACATCGGACTCGTCGCCGGGCCGCTCGCGGCGGCGCTCGTCGGGCTCCTGCTGCCGGAGAGCTATGCCGCCGCGAACGGCGACATGGTCCCCTTCACCGTGGCCGGCAGGACGACCGCCATGGTGGCCGTATGGATGGCGGTCTGGTGGCTCACCGAGGCGATCTCGATCCATGCGACCGCGCTCGTGCCACTCGTGGTCCTTCCGCTCGGCGGCGCCGCTTCGATTCGCGCCGCGGCCGCGCCCTACGCTCACGAGCTGATCTTCCTGTTCATGGGAGGCTTCCTGCTGGCCCTCTCGATGGAGCGGTGGGGACTCCATCGGCGCATCGCCCTTCGGGTGCTGCTTGTGGTCGGTGACCGGGCCGCGCGCGTGGTCGGAGGCTTCATGATCGTTTCGGCGGTGCTCAGCATGTGGGTGTCGAACACGGCGACCGCGATCATGCTGTTGCCCGTCGCGACGAGCGTGATCCGGCTCGCTGCGCGCCAGCACCAGCTCGTCGATGCGGTCGACGCGACGCAGCTGGATTCGCCTGTTCGACACTTCGCGCTCTGCCTGCTTCTCGGTATCGCCTATGCAGCTTCGATCGGCGGCCTGGGAACGCCGATCGGTACGCCACCGAACGTGCTGCTGCTTTCCTTCATGAAGAGTCAGCTCGGGATCGAGATCGGATTCGCGCAGTGGATGGTCGTTGCGCTCCCGCTGGTCGCCGTCTTTCTGCCTTTGGTCTGGTGGCTACTGACGCAGGTTCTCTATCCGATCCGCATCGAACGGATCGAAGGTGGTGAGCGCCTGGTCGCCGACGCGCTCGCGGAGCTCGGCCCCATGAGCCGCGGGGAGCGGATCGTCTTTGCGGTCTTCATACTGGCGGCGGTCGCCTGGGTGACCCGACCGTGGCTGGTCGACCTCGACCTCGGTGGCCACCGACCGTTCGCGGGTCTCACCGACGCCGGTATCGCGATGACCGCCGCGTTGCTGCTCTTCGTGGCGCCGGCCGAGTCCCGTCCCCGGCGCTTCGTGCTCGACTGGGACACGGCCCTCCGCCTGCCCTGGGGCATCCTCGTGCTCTTCGGCGGCGGCCTCAGCCTGGCCGCCGCCATCCAGGCGAACGGGGTGGGCGAGCTCCTGGCGAGTCGCGTGGGCACCCTCGAAGGCGTGCCACCTGTGATGGTGGTTCTCGTGGTGACGTCCGGTGTCGTCTTCCTGACCGAGCTCACGAGCAACACGGCGACCACAGCCACTCTCGTTCCGCTGCTGGCGGCCATCGCACCCGGGATCGGGCTCGAGCCCATCCAGCTGATCGTGCCCGCCGCCCTCGGCGCGAGCTGCGCGTTCATGCTGCCCGTGGCCACGCCGCCGAACGCGATCGTCTTCGGGTCGGGGCTGATCCGGGTCGGCGACATGACGCGCGCCGGGCTCTGGCTGAACTTCCTCGGCATCGCACTGATCACGCTGCTCGCCCGAAGCGGAATCCTGGACCGGCTCGGCGGCTGAGGCGACGCGTTCCGCACGCACGATCGGGCGGCCGAGGCGATGGGCCCCGGTTGCGCACGATCGGGCGGATGAGCCGCACGGGTCCGCTCGCCGCTCAGTAGTCGATGACCTTGTCGGCCGCCAGGAAGAGCTCGGCGACTTCGGCCTCGCTGGCGATCTTCGTCCCGTCGAAGAGGTCGTCGTCCTCGACCCCTGCCATCTCGGCACAGTGCGGACAGAGCACGACGTGGCCGCCGGCCTTCACCAGATCGGCCAGGATCTTCACCACGGGATCGGCCTTCTGGCCCCACCCGAGCGACTTCGGCATGTCGTCGTCGGCGAGTCGTACGCCTTCCCGGTCGAGGAAGACGGTGACGTCCGCTCCCTTCTTCCGAAGCATTCGTGCGAGGCTCAGGCCCATCGAGGCGGAGTGGAGGTCGTTCGTCGCCTGACCGATGTGGACGACGATCTTCTGCGCGGCTTCCTCGGCTGGCGCGATCGCAGGGAGCGACAGCGAGAGGAGCAGGGCGGCGGCGAGGGCGAAGGTCCACCCGAAGTAGAGGCGGTTCATGATCGGTCTCCAACTGTGGATTCGTGGATTCGAGCGAGGCTACAGCAGCGTCGATTGCGTGCTCGTAGCCGGCGTGCTGCGTATTCCCTGATAGACGGCACGCCCGCCGTCCTGTCAAGGCAGTCGCAGCGAGCTCGTATGGCCAGGCGCGCGTCGCCGTCGGTCGTTCGTCCCCGTTCCTGTGCTCGTCGTGTTCGAGCGGACACGCGATGTCCGGGGAGGTCGGGTCACCCCGCGTCGGGCGCCGACCTCAAGTCGCGCGAGTCGACCGCCTCGATCCGCCGCGAGCTCCGGGCGACGAGGCTCGCCCAACCCTGGATCGCGTCGAGCGTTCCGTCGTCGGGCACCGAGCCCGAGACGCGAAGCCGCTCGTCGTCCACGTCGATGTCCACCTGCCAGTCGTCGGTCCGGACGACGGGGTCCGAGAACCAGGGCTCTTCGGTTTCGGCCGTCGGCCCGATGAAGACCGCCAACGATTCCGCCAGCGCACTCGACAGCTCGTCGTCCGAAGCTTCGGGTCCGATCGTCGACAGGGCGTCGACGACGTCACGCGCCGCGCGCGTGCTCGGACCGTCACTCCTCGTCTCATCGGGGCGTGCGCCCGCCGACGGCGCGAGAACCTGCAGCTGCGTCTGCACGTCGCTCACGCCTACCTGCGATCGCGCGATGCGTTCCGCCTTGCGGATCGACTCCGCATCGCACACCTGTCCGCGAAGCGTCACCCGCCTCTCCGCTTCGACGTCCACGGCGAAATCGGCGCGCTCGCAGAACTCGTCGTGATGCTCGTGGTCGAGCGCGATCCGGACGCGAGCGCGGATCGCCGATTCGATCCGACGTTGCCGCGACTCGGCGAGGGTCGTGGGCTCGGTCACGGTCGTTGCTCCGTCCGCAGAGGCTGCGGAAGCCGATTCTCGAGCGAGGGACGCGCTCGTCTGAGCCAGCGCGAGGCAGAGCGTCAATCCGACCAGGCCGATGTTCTTGCCGACGGCGGGCAGGAGGCGTTTGGGAGCGCCAGTCGTCGTGACGCCGCTTCCGGGACGATCGGTCGGGGGCCGCGATCGAAGCGGCGGTCCGTTCGACTTCCGCGGCGTCGCGTGATCGGCATGGGATGATGACGGCGCCCGAGCGGCTCGCGCTTCCTGGCACCGTTCGTCCCGGTCGTGTCGGTCCGTTGAAACATTCATGTCGTGGTGACCTCCGTGTCGAGCGGATCGAGTCACTTCGATCCCGCGTTGCTCTCTTGCAGCCCGCACGGTTCGATCACGCAAGTCCCGTGCCTTCGGGAGTCGGCCCGGCGGGTGCTCCGGGGCGCGAGGACGCTCCTACCGGAAGGACACATCTACAAATTTCCGCGCACCGCCGGCGCGGAATACACGGAGGATCTCGTGCGTAGATCGAAGCAATCGGCTTCGATCGCGTGAGGGATCGAGCATGTAGAGAAGACGCGACGACGGGGCCCTCTCGTCGAAGCTCGCCGGGCGTCGCGTGGATGGCACGAGACTTGAACTCTCTCGGGTCCAGGTAGACCGCGGCGAACGCGAGCGGCCGGAAGCCGTGGAGTTTCCGAGGAAGCGCAGCATGGCGATCTCGCCCGCTGGTCTGGAACGAAGGAGGCTTCGATGGACCGCTTCAAGAATTTTCTCGTGCCCTACGACTTCTCGGATCACGCAGAAGCGGCGCTCTACGCGGCGCGGGATCTGGCGGACCGCTTCGACGCGAATCTCCTGCTCGTGAACGTCGTCCAGCCGCCCCACTACGCCTACGGAGTGCTCGGCTACGGGGTGACGACCGATCCGAGCCTCGACCTGACCAAGCTCGTCAAGACGACGCAGGAGAGGCTCGCTTCGGTGGTCGATCGACTCGGCGCGCCTCCCGGGCGACACGAGGCGCACGTCGTCGAGGGAACGATCATCGCGGACACCCTCTGCGAAGCCGCCGACCGTCTCGAGTGCGACTTGATCGTGATGGGAACGCACGGCCGGACCGGCCTCGGTCACGCCGTCCTCGGGAGCGTCGCGGAGCGCACCGTTCGAGAGGCGGGATGCCCGGTGCTCACGGTCAACGAGAAGGTCCGTGCGAATGCCTGAACACGAATGGCCCCACGTCGTGGTCGGATCGCGGAGAGCCGCGAGAAGATCGAAGGAGGTTCGGAACGATGACGAGCGCATTGGATGAAGTAGCCGAGAAGCTCACGCGAGCCGAGCAGGCACTCGATGCCACGCTCGAAGAGAAAGCGAAGGCGGAGCAGGCACTGAGCGAGGCGGAGAAGACCGTCGCAGAGAAGGAAGCGGCCCTACACGCGCTCGTCAGCGAAGAGGGGAAGCACCGGCGGGTCATCGGGGAGCTGCGGAAGATGCGCGAGGCGTTCGAGGACGCGTCGGCCTGAACGGAATCTCCAGCCAGCGCTCTGCCAGACGGCGGACGTGCTTTCGAGACCGAAAGAAGAAGACAGAAAGAAAGGAAGAAGAACGATGGATGATCATGTCTACAAGACCGTGGAAATCACTGGCTCCTCGACGAAGGGGATCGACGATGCGATCGAGACGGCGATCGCCCGCGCCGACCAGTCGATCGATGCGCTGCGGTGGTTCGAAGCGACGGAGGTGCGCGGGCACATCGAGAAGGGACGGGTGGCCCACTGGCAGGTCAGCCTCAAGGTGGGATTCACGCTCGACGAGGCGTCGAGCTCGTCCTGAGCGCGCCGGAGAGCGCCCTGTTCGCAGGGCCCTCTCCACGGCCGCCGCCCCTTCCGTCGGGCGCCTTGATGCGGGATGAATCGCCACGGGGTGAGTTGCCCACCCCGTTCCGCGTCCGCCGGGCGTGTGGCCGGCTGTCCGAAGCCTCTTTCTGCGAGTCGGATCCCCGCTCGATAATTCGTGATCCACCCATTGCCACGCGGCGCTTCGTTCTTAGTCTGAACCGACACAGTTGGCCTCGGCCAGGCGTCGTCTCGACGACGCGATACCCGGAGACGAAATTCATGGATCCGACCCCCGCCTCGTCCTCGCTGCGCCCCCGCGCGGCTCGATCCGCTCCCCCTTCCCGCAGCCCGGCCGCGGCGCCGCCGTCGGGGTCCGCACGACGTGCCCGCTGGCTCTTTCTCGCGATCACGATGCTGGCGATCCCGCTCCTCCAGGCTTGTGCCGGGACCACGGGGATCACGCGTGAAGAAGTGCTCGAACGCTACGACGCGGTCGCGTCGCTCTCGGCGCAGCTGAACGCGGCGTCCGATGCCGGCCTGGCGGTGCTCGCACCGCGCGGCTTCGAATCCGCGCAGCAGTCCCTCGATCAGGCCGTGGCGAGCGCACAGCAGGGCAACGACGCCGAGGCGGAGCGGGTGGCGCTCGCCGGTCTCGAGCGGCTCGCGCGGGCGACGGAGGATTCCGCTCGGACGTCCGAAGCGCTGCGTGAGGCGCTGGCCAGCCGGCAGCGAGCGGTCGACGCGGGCGCCGCGACGCTGCTCCCGGAGCGGTTCGAGGCGCTGGAGGACGAGTTCCGCGAAGCGGCCCAGCTCGCCGAACGCGGGAATCTCGAGTCGGCGAAGGAGTCCGGCCCCTACCTGCTGCGCGGCTATTCGGCGCTCGAGCTCGACGCGTTGAAGACCGACGCGACCGACCTGGCGCGGGCGGCGATCGCCGAAGCCCGCAAGGACGACGCGGAACGCTACGCCGCGGTCACCTTCGGCAAGGCGAAGAAGGAGCTGTCGATCGCCGAGGAGATCCTCGAGACGGATCGGAGCCGCATGCAGCAGGCGAACACGCACGCGCGGCGCGCGTCGGAGCTGGCCGCTCGGAGTCAATACCTGAGCGAGCTCGCCAAGGAGTTCGATCGCCGGGACTACGACTGGGAGCAGGCCCTCCTCTGGTACCAGGAGCAGCTCGAGGATCTGACCTCGCCCCTCGATCCGGGCATCTCGTTCACCAAGCCGAATCACGAAGCGATCGCCGAGACGCGCGAACGTGTCGCCACGCTGGTCCGGCTCCACGCGGAGTCCCAGGCGGAGCTCGCCGAAGCCAGGGGCCGCATCGAGCTCCTGGAGCTGACGTCGACGACCTCCCGTGAAGAGCTCGAGGCGCAGCTCGCGCGGGTGAAGGAGCGCCAGCGCGAGGACGAGGCGCGCTATGCCCGCGTCTCCTCGATGTTCACGGACGACGAGGCGGAGGTCTACCGCAAGGGCAGCGACGTCCTGCTCACGACCTACGGCTTCGACTTCCCGGTCGGCGAGAGCGAGATCCGATCGAACAACTTCCCGCTGCTCAACAAGATCGCGCGGGCCATCTCGGAGTTCGATCGTCCGAAGGTCGTAGTCTCCGGTCACACGGACGCGACGGGGAGCGATGCGACCAACCTGAAGCTCTCCGAGGAGCGTGCCCGCAAGGTCGGCGCCTTCCTGGTCCAGATCGGCGAGCTCGAAGCCGACCACGTGACCACTCGGGGCTTCGGCGAGACCAAGCCGGTCGCCTCGAACGACACGGAAGAAGGCCGCGCCAAGAATCGGCGGATCGAGATCCTGATCGTGAACGATCGGCCCGAGGCCGAGTGAGCGCAGGTCGGTCGCGACCGGGCACCTCGGCGTGTCCGGTCGCAGCCGACGCGCGGTGATTCACGAGGGCAGGGAGCCGCCCCGAGGGCGGCGCGGCGGACCGCCTCTGGCGTGGGGCCGGTGCGTGGAGAGCTGCTGCGGCCTCCCGGCAGCCCACACGTCGGCGCTCGGGGATGGTAGGTTGGAGGGGGCCCGGCAACGGAGCGCATTCCTTCGTCTCTCGCGTTTCGAGTTCGGGCCGAACCGGGAGGACGAATGCGCGCCACGACGCCCCTGCTCTTCACGCTCTGCACGCTGGCCGCCTACGCCTCGAGCGCCCTGGCGGGCGACGGTGTCCTGGAGATCAACCAGACCTGCGCGGTCTCGACCGGATGCTTCTCGGGCGACACGGCCGGGTTTCCCGTCACGATCGATGGCACCGCGGGCCGGAGCTACCGGCTCACCAGCGACCTGAACACGGGCAGCCCGAACCTCGACGGCATCGTCCTCGAGACGTCGCGACTGACGGTGGACTTCAACGGGTTCTCGCTCACCGGCCCCTCGATTGGCACCGGTACGGGCGTCGGCGTCCTCGGGAATGGCGCCGCGTCCGGCCTCTCGACCCTCCACGGCGGCGCGATTCGAGGATTCCGCGGTCGCGGCATCGATCTCGGTCAGTCCGACGGCGTCCGGGTCGAAGACATGGTCATCCAGTTCAACGCGGGCGGTGGGATCTACGTCGGCGGGGACGCCCAGGTCCTCGGCAATCGCGTGCTGGACAACGGGGCGTTCGCTTCGGCTGCGGACGGGATCGTGCAGCTCGGCGCCGGAGGGCGGATTCACGGCAATCTGGTCGCCGGCGTCCCTCGTTCGGGCATCAACGGGCGTGCAGAGGGCGCGTCGATCTCGGACAACGTCGTCCGGGATTTCGCCCAGACGGGAATCGTGACGTCGGATTCCGGCAACTCCGTTCAACGCAACACGATCCTCGGGGACGGGGCGCCGACGGGAATCTCGTTCGACAACACGACGAACGCGTATCGCGGAAACATCATCTCCGGCGTGCTCAACACCGTCGTGAGCGGTCGCGATGCGGGTGGGAACGTGTGCAACGGCTCGACGACCTGCCCCTGAGCGCAGCCGTCCGAGGTGCGCGGGCCAGCGGCGCCGCAGCGTTCGACTAACGCGAGGAGCGCGACGGGCCGGCGAGGACCGTGAGGCCGAGGCCGAGCAGGATCGCCGTCGACGGTTCGGGGACGGGCGAGACGGGGGCGTGCACGTCGATCACGATGTTGTCGAGCTGCGTCTGAGCCGCCGTCTGCGAGATCATGATGCTCGTCAGATTGGTGAGGCCGGCGCCCGTGAGGTCCAGCGTGTGCCAGTCACCGGGGCCGTAGGCGCCGTGGATCGTCGACTCGCCCGAGAACGAGGTCCACTGGCTCTCGAAATCGGAGGCCGCCGGATCGAAGCTCGTCGCGACGATGATCCTCGGATCGTTCGCATCGAAGGACCAGGGGAGTCGCTGGAGGTACGGGTCCTCCGGCATCTCCAGGAACTGGAAGTCGTAGTCGAGGGAGATCAGATCGAAGGTGCCGCCGTTCTCGAGGCTGATGATCAGTCCCTGGAGGTCGCCCGTGTAGGCGTGCGTGTTCTCGACCTTGTAGCCGAAGGGCGCGAACTCGTCGGGCTGGTAGAGATTCTGGGTGACGTGGGTATGGCCCTGACCGATGAAGCCGCTCGGCAGGCCGACGTCGTAGGCCCAGAAGGCGTCGATCCGCGCGCCCCCCTCGGTCCAGCCGTAGGGGCCGTCGTGTCCGAGCGGATCGACGAGCGTCGTGTCCTCGACGGCGAGGTCGAAGGTGATGGTCAGCGGGGTCGCCTGCGCGACGACCGGGGCGGAGATCAGCAGCACGAGGACCAGGGGAGCGAGCGAGCGGAGCATCATCGGAGCCTCTTCGGCCGGGGATCTCGGGGCCGGGTCTCGGGAAGGTCATCTAGGGGCGTTGGCGGAATCGCCAGCGCTGAGTACCGGATCATGAGTGCCCGCCGCGAGGTCGAGGGGGTCGATTTGATCGGCGCTCGTTGAGATTGCCTGGTCGGCGCGGTCGGCATGCCGGCGAGTCGCGACCCCCTTGCCGGTGCGAGCTCCCGAGTCGATCGCTGCGACCGCCGCCCCCCGCCGGCCGGAGCTCGACGATTGCGCGGGCCCCTCGTGGAGGCGGAGGCCCTTGCGTCGGAGGTCCGCCATCTGACGGGCTTCGCGATCGTCGAGCGGGTTCGTCCGATTCACGTCGCTGATCGCCAAGAGCGACGTGCCTGGCCTGCCGGACGCCTCTGCACCGTCTGGCTGCGACGAGCCCCTCCTTCGTTTCCCGTACGGCACGCCGAGCGTCGGATCGACAGCGGCGCGTCGGGCGATTCCTGCGCCGTCGCTCGATGTTCATCGATCGGTCATGTGCCCTTTTGCCGTCGCACGGCGACTTCCCTTCCAGACGATGAAGACCGAAGGGATCCCGCGCCGCGGAGCGAGGCGCTCGGGATTTCCACCCGGCGCACCGTTGCGCCACGGGAGACACACGATGTTGATTCGCCCTGCTGCCGCGCCCTGCCTGCTCCGGATCGCGTTCGCCCTGACCCTGCTCGTGCTCGGGGCGCTGCCTGCCTTCGCGACGGTCGAGCAGCAGATCATCGTCCGGTTCGATCCGGACTTCGACGCTTCCACGCCGGACGACACCGGGAGCAGCGACAGCATCCGGGTCCCCACGAGCGGTGACATCGACCGCGCGATCTTCGCGTCGATCAACGACCCCGGACGCGGGTTCTCGGCCTCCGGCTCGGTCGGCGTCTTCGGCAACCTCGGCGTTCAGGGTATGCAGATCCGTTCGGGGGCGCTCCTCAGCCAGGTCGTGATCGAGAGCGACGAGTTCCTCAACCTGTCCTCGTCGCCCGC
>JAUIMK010000310.1 GCA_030432735.1 bacterium | reverse complement strand
GAACACGACGGGCGAAGAGGAGACGGCATGGGACGATGTGAAGGCCGAGTGGCGCTGGTGACGGGAGCGAGTCGCGGGATCGGAAAGGCGATCGCGATGCGCCTGGCGAGCGAGGGGGCGTCCGTCGTGCTCAACGCCTCGCGGATGGGCGCCCACGGCGACCTGCCGGGGACCCTCGAGACCGCGGCCGCGGATCTCCAGGCAGCGGGCTTCAAGGCCGCGGCGATCGCCGGCGATCTCTCCGATGCCGCCGCGCGCGAGGGACTGGTCGAGCGCGCCGGCGACTTCTTCGGTCCGATCGACGTCCTCGTGAACAACGCCGCCGCCGGGCGGATGAAGCTCCCGAGCGAGACGACGAACGAGGATCGCAGCTTCATGTTCGAGCTGAACGTGAACGCGCCGGTCGATCTCGCGCAGCAGGCGATTCCCGGGATGAAGGAGAAGGGGGGCGGCTGGGTCCTCAACATCGGGAGCGCCACCTCGACGAACCCCGAGCTCCCGTACCGCGACTCCAAGATCGCCGCCTGGATCATCGGTGCCTACGGTGCGACCAAGGCGGCCCTCGATCGCTACACCGTGGCCCTCGCCCACGAGCTGCAGGAGCACGAGATCTTCGTGAACTGCATGATGCCGACGTCGATCGTCCTGACGAGCGGTGCGGACTACGTACGCGACATCGCCCGCAAGAATCCCGACTGGGTCGAGCCCGTCGAGATGATGGCCGAAGGCGCGCTCGAGCTCTGCTCCGGTCGTCACGTCGGTCGTGTGCTCACCAGCCGCGAGATCGTCCACGGCGCTGCGCGCAAGGTCCACAGCCTCGACGGGAAGAAGGTGCTGGGCGACGCGTTCCTGCTGGCCGATCCGGAGTCGACCTTCTGAGGGACGACGAGATCCTCATCGTCTCGGGCCTGCCGCGCTCCGGGACGTCCCTCGCGATGCAGATGTTCGAGGCGGCTGGCGTCCCGATCCTGGCGGACGGCGGGCGCGCGTCGGACGAGGACAATCCGCGTGGCTACTACGAGTTCGCGGCGGTGAAGCGCCTCGCGGAAGATGCCTCCTTCCTCGAAGGCGCTGCGGGGCACGCGGTCAAGGTCGTGGCGCCGCTCGTGGCGAAGCTGCCGGAAGGGCCTGCGTACCGGATCGTGTTCATGGAGCGCGACCTCGACGAGGTGCTGGCTTCGCAGCGGGCGATGATGGAGCGGCGGGGGACCGTCGACGGCGCGGCGGATCCCGCGATGGCGATCGCCTTCCGGGACCTGCTCGAGGAGGTCACGGGACAGCTCGTCTCGCGGCCGGACGTGGAGATCCGATTCTTCTCCCACGCCATGCTGCTCCGGCTGCCGGAGCTCGTCGCCGAACGGATGGCGGACTTCGCCGGCGGGATCGCGCCCGATCGCGTCGCTGCGATGGCGGCGTGCGTCGACCCGGCGCTCCACCGTCGGCGAGCGCGCTAGACGGTCACCGCCTTCCGGTACGCGGGACGCGACGCGATCCGCTCGACGTAGGCGGCGCAGCGTGGCGTCGCCTCCGAGACGAAACCGAGGTATCCGGCGATGCCGAGGCCGAAGTGGATCATGATGTCGGCGGCGGTGAAGGCGTCGCCGACGATGTAGTCCTGGCCGTCGAGGGCGCGCTCGACCACGTCGACGAGGGACGGTGCGAGCGCCTCGCCGCGATCGACGAGGGCGGGGATCCGCATCTCTTCGGGCATCGGGCCGCCGTGCGCGGCGATCTCGCCCATGATGATCGTGAGCGGATTCTCGCCGAAGGCCATCCACTGGGAGACGAGGGCGCCGGCATGGGTTCCCCGCGGCGGGAGGAGGGCTTCGCCGCCGTGCTTCGTCGCGAGGTACTCGAAGATCGCCGTCGTCTCCCAGAGCACGAAGCCGTCGTCCTCGATCGCCGGGACCTTGCCGAGGGGATGGATCGCCAGGTAGTCGCGGGTCTTCATCTCCGGCGTGAACATCGCGAGCGGCGAGATCGTGTAGTCGATATGGAGCTCTTCGCAGAGCCAGACGACCCGCATCGAGCGCGAGCGGGGCGAGTGATGGATCGTGAGCATGGCGTCAGTCTAGCGGCCGGAAGCGGGTCTCCGGGACCCGATCGCGCGGCTCTCCGGGGCTGGCTACGTTCGCGGCGACTCCCGAACCCCCGACCCAGAGGAAGATCCATGGGCAACCTCATCGTCAAGAACGGCCTCCTGATCGACGGCACCGGCAGCCCCGCGCGCCGCGCCGACGTGCGCATCCGCGACGGTGTCGTGACCGAGGTCGGTCCCGATCTCGCCCCCGACGGCGAAGAGGTCGTCGACGCGGCGGGGGCCTACGTCACCCCCGGCTTCATCGACTCGCACACCCACCTCGACCCGTCGATGTTCTGGGACCCGGGCTGCGATCCGATGCCCCAGCACGGCGTGACGACGGCGCTGATCGGCAACTGCTCGCTCTCCCTCGCTCCGGTGAAGCCCGAGCACCTCGACGAGGTGATGGACGTCTTCTGTTACATCGAGGACATGCCGATCGAGGAGTTCCGCAGCGGCGTTCCTTGGAACTGGCAGACCTGGCGCGAGTACCGGGACTCGATGAACGCGAACGGAGCGTCGCTCAACATGGCGTCGCTGATCGGGCATTCGATGCTGCGGATCTACGTGATGGGCGAGGACGCGTGGACGCGCGCCGCGACCGACGCGGAGATCGAGGCGATGTGCGCGGAGCTCGCCGACGCCCTCGATGCGGGGTGCTACGGGATCTCGACCTCGTTCTTCGACGTGGACCGACAGGGCCGCTTCGTCCCGACGCGCTTCGCCGAGCAGAAGGAGTTCGAGGCCCTCGCCGCCACGATGGGAAGGGCGGGTCACGGTCTCGTCGAGTTCATCCCGAACTTCACCGGCGAGACGCCCCTCGAAGAAATCAAGCGGATCGCCGACGCGACGGCGCCCCACGAGGGGGTCATCGCCGTCTGGAACGGGCTCCTGCACACGGAGATGGCGCCGGAGCGGAGCGGCGAGCTGATCGCGTACTCCCAGTCCCTGCGTGACGGGGGGGCGGACATCTGGCCGATCGCGTCGCCGCGGACCGTCGACTTCAACGTCAACTGGGAGCAGACCATGGTCTTCATGATGCTGCCGGAGGGCTGGAACAGGATCATGCTCGTCGAGGGAGAGGCGCGGGCCGCGATGCTGCGCGACCCCGAGTGGCGGAAGGTCGCGCGGGAGGAGTGGGACCGCGTCGACAAGTCGCTCTTCCCCAACACGCGGATCGAGCACGTGAAGTTCACCTCGGTCACGAAGCCCGAGAACGAACGCTGGCTGGCGAAGAGCCTGAAGGATCTCGTGGAGGAGCGGGGCGGACATCCGAGCGACGTCTTCGCGGACTGGATCCTCGAGAACGACCTCGAGCCGGGGGTCGTGGCGGCCGGGGTCTCGAACAGCGACGTCGAAGGGGTGGCGGAGATGCTCGTCGACGATCGCGTGATCGTCTCGGCGAGCGATGCCGGGGCCCACGTGCAGATGATGTGCGCCGCGGGCGATACGACGCTCTTTCTGACGCGCCACGTTCGAGAGCGCGGCGACTTCACCCTCGAGAAGGCGATCTGGGAGCTGACCGGCGCCCAGAGCGAGCGGCTCGGCTTCAAGGACCGCGGGATCCTCGCGCCGGGCTATGCCGGCGATCTCACGATCTTCGACCTCGACGAGCTGTCCTGGGGAAGCGAGTTCTTCGTCAGCGACCTGCCGAGCGGCGGCGCCCGCCTGCGTCGACCGCCGGGCGGTTTTCGGCTGACGGCCTGCAACGGGGTCGTGACCCAGCGCGACGGCGAGCTGACCGGAGCGAATCCCGGGCGCGTGCTCGACGGCGGAGTCGCCCGGCCGAGCTAGTCGCGTCCTTGTCCCCGGCTCGCGCGGGGCGCTCGCCGGTTCCGCTGCAGGCGGCGTGATCTTCGCGAGGAACGGATCGGAGGCCAGGATTTGGAGAGAGCCGATCCGACGCGCCTACAGAGCGCCCGCTACACCTCCGAGGCCTGGGCGGCGCTCGAACGCGAACGCCTGTGGTCGCGGGTCTGGCAGATCGCCTGCACCGAGGACTGCGTCCCCGAGCCCGGGGACCACTGGCTCTACGAGATCGGCGACCTGTCGATCGTCGTCGTCCGCGGCGAGGACGCGACGATCCGCGCGTTCCAGAACGCGTGCCCCCATCGCGGCAACGCCCTCGTTCGCGGGCACGGACGCGGATTGGACCGGATCCGCTGCGCCTATCACCACTGGTGCTTCGGGCTCGACGGCAGACTGCAGTCGATCTCGCCGCAGGGCGACGCGGCGAAGAAGACGGAGCCGCCGCGGACCGCTCGCGACCCGGGCATCGGACTGATCGACGTCCGCGTCGACGTGTGGGGCGGATTCGTCTTCGTGAATCCGGATCCCGGCGCCGAGCCCCTCGAGCGCTGGCTCGAGACGCTGCCCGCCGAGCTCGCATGGGTCGAGATGGCGCGGTACGGGTGCGATCGCTTCATGACCGTGGAGCTCGACTGCAACTGGAAGGTCGCGATCGACGCCTTCATCGAGACCTATCACCTCCATGCGGTGCATCCGCAGATGCTGGCGATCGCGGACGACGTCCACACGCCGATCACCCTGTACGACAAGCACTCGAAGTTCGTGCAGCCCTACGGTGTGCCGAGTCCGCGACGGGGCGGCGACGTCGACGACCAGGAGCTCTGGGAGAGCTTCGCCGCCAATCTCGGGCACCGGATGGGGATCCCCTTCGCCGACCAGATGGCGCCGGGGCCGGCCCCGGCGGTCCCGGAAGGGAAGACGATGCGGGACGTGCTGATCGGCCGGATCCGCGACCATCTCGCGACCCTCGGGCCCCTCTACGCCGACCTCGACGATCACCACGTGATCGACGACTTCCACTATCACGTCTTCCCGAACGCGATCTTCAACGTCTTCGCGGGGTGGTACGGCCTGATCCGGACGCGGCCCGGTGCGACGCCGGAGACCTGCTCGCTGGACATGTGGAACTTCGACCTGCGCCGCGAAGACGCCGTCGACGCCCATCCGCGCCCGGACGAGGTCGTCCTGCCGAGGGAGGAGTGGCCCGCGCTCGGCCCGGTCCTGATGCAGGACCTCGAGCTCCTCGGACAGGTGCAGAAGGGCCTGCGCCAGCCGGGCCTCGAGGAAGTCCGGCTGACCCCCGCCGAGTCCCGGATCGGCCGGATGCACACCGTCCTCGACCGCTTCCTCGACCCGCCCGCCGATCTCCGCCTTCCCGGCCCCCGTGACTAACAGCGCCCCGCAGGCGACGGATCCAGCGACGACCCACCGTCCGCGCACCCCGTCGCCGAGCGCCCGCAGGCGACGGATTCAGCGAAGACCCATCGTCCGCGCCCCCCCGTCGCCGAGCGCCCGCAGGCGACCAATCAGTCGAAGACGATCACCGAGCGGGCGACCTCGCCGCCGCGCATGGCATCGAAGGCGGGGTTGATCTCGTCGAGGGGGATGCGCTTCGAGATCATCTCGTCGAGGCGCAGACGACCGTCCAGGTAGTAGTCGACGTACTGCGGCATGTCGCGGCGGAACGCGTTCGAGCCCATGAAGGAGCCGAGGATCCGCTTCTCCTGGAGCGTGATCTCCGAGGCGTTGATCGGGACCTCCTGGTCGGTCGGCAGGACGCCGACGAGCACGGCGGCACCGCC
>JAUIMK010000309.1 GCA_030432735.1 bacterium | reverse complement strand
CGCTCAAGGTCGACGACGAGATGGGCGGCACGACCAACATCATCTACCTCTTCGACTCCGGCCGGGACGACGGCATCAAGGAGCCGGCCGTGCTCCGAGAGATCGAGCGCCTGCAGACGCTCGCGGACGAGGAGGACTGGCTCGTCCGCAAGAGCTACTCGATCGTCGACATCGTGAAGGACCTGAACCAGGCCTTCCACGGTGACGACCCCGCCTACTACGCGATCCCCGAGACCCGAGAGGAGGTCGCCCAGTACCTGCTCCTCTACGAGAGCTCCGGCGGCGAAGAGGCGGAGGAGTACGTCACCTCGGACTATCGCCGCGCGAACGTCGAGCTCCGCCTCAAGATGGACCGGACGGCCGCCATGCAGAAGCTGATCCGCGACCTCGACGCGGAGCTGGCGGATCCGCCCCTCGAGGAGACCGACGTCTCGCTCACGGGGATCGGTGCGCTCTGGCTGATCCTGATGGACTACATCGTGTCGAGCCAGATCCAGGGGCTCACGATCGCCTTCAGCGTGATCACGCTTTTCATGGTCCTCCTGTTCCGGTCGTTCAAGATCGGCTTCATCTCGATGGTTCCGAACCTGGCGCCCGTGCTCCTGGCGCTCGGCGCGATGGGCTGGACCGGGATCACCCTCGACTACAACAAGGCGACGATCGCGGCGATCGCCCTCGGCATCTCCGTCGACGACACGATCCACCTCATGACGCGCTTCCATCACGAGTTCGGCATCCACCGGAACTACCGGAAGGCGTTGCGTGAGGCGCTCGGGGACGTGGGGCGGGCGCTCGTCATCACGTCGATCGCGCTGGTCCTGGGCTTCCTCGCGATGTCCTTCTCCGAGCTGCGCTCCCAGGCCTTCTACGGCTTCCTGCTGGCGAGCGCCCTCGTCACGGCGCTGATCGCGGACTTCTTCTTCATGCCGACCCTCGTCCTGCGCTTCGAGCCCTTCGGTCCGGAAGGGCAGGGGGCGGGCGGAGAGCGGGTCGAGGAGCTCGCGGAAGCCGCCTGAGCGGGAGCGGCGCGATCGCCGCCCCGAGCGACGCGTCCACCACACGGAGATCTCCATGTCCGAGTCCGTCCCCTCGCGCTGCCTCCAGATCCTGAGCAACGCTCGCTCCGACGGGTGGATCGAGCTCAGTCTCGGCGAGGTCGACGTACCGACCCCGGGCGAGAACGAGGTCACGATCCGCGTCGAGGCGGCGCCGATCAATCCCTCCGATCTCGGCCTGCTCGTCGGCCCCGCCGACGTCTCCGCGGCCGTCGCGAAGGGCACGGCCGAGCGGCCGGTCGTCGAGATTCCGATCGACGAAACGGCGAAACGTGCGCTCGCGGCGCGGCTCGACCAGGCGCTCGCCGTCGGGAACGAGGGGGCGGGCGTCGTGGTCGCGGCGGGCTCCGGGGACGCGGCGCAGGCGTTGCTCGGGAAGGTCGTCGGCTTCATCGGAGGGGCGAGCTACTCGCAGTATCGGACCGTGCCCGTCGGGATGACGCTCGCGATGGAGGAAGGCACCACCCCGCGCGAGGCGGCCGCCTGCTTCGTGAACCCGCTGACCGCGCTCGGCATGGTCGAGACCATGAAGCGCGAAGGGCACACGGCGCTCGTCCACACCGCCGCAGCGTCGAACCTGGGACAGATGCTCCAGAAGGTCTGCCTCGCGGACGGCATTCCGCTCGTGAACATCGTTCGCCGCGAGGAGCAGGCCGGGATCCTGCGCGGAATCGGCGCGAAACACGTGATCGACTCGAGCGCCGAGAACTTCCGCGCGCGGCTCACCGATGCCCTCGAAGAGACCGGCGCGACGATCGCCTTCGACGCGACGGGCGGGGGCAGGCTCGGCGGCCAGATCCTCGGCTGCATGGAGGCGGCCCTCAACCGCAGCGGCGGCGACTACAGCCGCTACGGCTCGGACACGCACAAGCAGGTCTACCTCTACGGTCGCCTCGACACGAGTCCGACCGTGCTCGGCTCCGACTTCGGTTTCGCCTGGGGGCTCGGCGGCTGGCTGCTCACGCCCTTCCTCCAGAAGCTCGGCTCGGAGGCCGGGCCGCTCTTCCTGCGCGTCGCGAAGGAGATCAAGACGACCTTCGCGAGCCACTACACGGCGGAGATCGGGCTCGCAGAGGCCCTCGACGTCGAGACGCTCCAGGCCTACCAGCGCAAGGCGACGGGGCAGAAATACCTGATCGAGCCACAGCGCGGCTGAGCCGGGAACCCCGGAACCCGCGACCGAAAGGAAGGCCCCATGCGCGTCCGCATTGCCCTCGTCGTACTCACGTTCTCCGCGGCGCTCGTCGTCTCGAGCGGGGCCCAGGCATGGGGTCGCAAGGAGACCCAGGCCTACTACGGAGAGCTCCACCTGCACACGGCGCTCTCGACCGATGCCTGGTTCAACGGGACGCGGAAGCATCCGTATACCGCCTACCGCTTCGCGATGGGCGACCCGATCACCCTGTCGAACGGTGCGACCTGGGCGCTCTCCCGCCCGCTCGACTTCGTCGCGATCACCGACCACGCGGAGGCGTTCGGAGACCTCGCGCTCTGCAAGCGGCCCGGGTCGGTCAGCTACGACACGACGATGTGTCGGGCCATGCGGGACGGGAACGATCCCATGCGCATGGGGCAGGTGATCGGAGGCTGGAACGTCGACGGTGCCACGCGGATTCCCGAGATCTGCGGCGAGGACGGCGTGCTCTGCATGGAGGAGGCGCGCGCGACCTGGCAGTCGCTGATCGACGCGGCGAATCGCGCCAATCGCCCCGGCGAGTTCACCGCCCTCGTGGGCTACGAGTATTCGCCGGTCGCGCTCGGGCCCGAAGGCGCGATCAAGGTCCACCGCAACGTGATCTTCCGGAGCGACGATGCGCCGGATCGCGTCTTCAGCTCCTACGACGGGACGATCGAGGATCTCTGGGCCTGGCTCGACGAGGAGTGCGCGCCGCCGTGTCGAGCGCTCACGATTCCCCACAACTCGAATGCCTCTTCCAGCCGGATCTTCTGGGAGGGGAAGAACTCCGACGGCTCGCCCTGGTCCCAGGAGGTGCTCGAGCGCCGCGCGCGTCTCGAGCCCGTCGTCGAGATCTACCAGGGCAAGGGCTCGTCCGAGTGCCATCCGGGACTCGGGCTGACCGACGAGGAATGTGGCTTCGAGCAGTGGGTTCGCAACTGCGAGGAAGGAGAGCGGCTCGGCTGTGCGACCACGAGCGACATGGTCCGGGACACGGTCGTGCGCGGCCTGCGCGTCGAGGCGGAGCGCGGCATCAACCCCCACAAGCTCGGCTTCATCGGAAGCACCGACTCCCATCTCGGAACCCCGGGCGCCGTCGACGAGAAGAGCTACGAGGGGCAGCTCGGGAGTCCCGACGACACCCCGGAAGAGCGCCTCTCCGCGGGCTTCGCGAGCTTCGACGTCGACCAGCTCGGCGAGTCGGGCAACGCACCCGACGGGGGCTGGGGCTTCATGGGGCCGACGAAGTTCAGCCCCGGCGGCCTCGCCGCAGTCTGGGCGACGGAGAACACGCGCACCGGAATCTGGGACGCGCTCGCGCGGAAGGAAGCCTTCTCGACGAGTGGCCCGCGAATCCAGGTGCGTTTCTTCGGAGGATTCGGTCTCCCGGAGAACGCCCACGAGCGGAGGAACGCGGTCGACCTCGGCTACCGGAAGGGCGTGCCGATGGGCGGAGATCTCTCGGACGCCCCGGAAGGCGCGGCGCCGCGCTTCCTGCTCTGGGCGAGCCACGACCCGGAGAGCGCGAGGCTCGCGAAGATCCAGGTCGTGAAGGGATGGATCGAGGACGGCGAGGAGCGTGCCGCGGTCTACGACGTCGTCTGCTCCGACGGTGCGCAGCCGGACCCCGTCACGCGCCGCTGCCCCGACAACGGCGCCGGGGTCGATCTCTCCACCTGCGCTTTGACCGGCGACGGCGGCGATGCGGAGCTCGCGACGACCTGGGCGGATCCGGACTTCGATCCCGGCAAGCGCGCGGTCTATTACGCCCGCGTGCTGGAGAACCCGGTCTGTCGTTGGAGCACCCACGACGCGCTCCGGATCGGCGCCGAGCGCTCGTCCTACGTGCCCGCGACGATTCGCGAGCGCGCCTGGACCTCGCCGATCTGGTACACGCCCAATTAGTCGCCTGATTCATCGCCTGCGGGCGCTCGGCGACGGGAGAGTCGCGTGCGGGCGCCGGGCGCTGGGCACGCGGCGCTAGCTAGGAAGCGTCGTCGAGGGGGAGCGTGTCGCGCAGCTCGCGCTTCAGGAACTTCCCGGAGGCGTTGCGCGGGAGCGGCTCGTTGAGGATCCAGACGTAGCGCGGAAGCTTGTGCGCGGCGATCTTCGCGCCGGCATGGGCGCGCAGGGCCTCCGCGTCCGCTCTGCCTCCTTCCCGCAGGTAGACGGCGGCGCCGACCTCCTCGCCGAGGCGATCGTCCGGAACGCCGAAGACCGCGCATTCGGCCACGTCTTCGTGGTCGAAGAGGGCGGCCTCGACCTCGGCGCAGTACACGTTCTCGCCGCCGCGCAGGACCATGTCCTTCTTGCGGTCGACGATGTGGATGAAGCCGTCCTCGTCGATGCGCGCGACGTCGCCGGTGTGGAGCCAGCCGTCGGTGATCGTCTCGGCGGTCGCCTCGGGGCGGTTCAGGTAGCCCTTGATGACGGGCGCGCCGCGCACCCAGAGCTCGCCGGTCTGACCCTCGGGCACGTCGTTGCCCGCGTCGTCGACCAGCCGGGTCTCGAAGGTGGGAAGCGCCGGGCCGCAGCTCGTCGGTCGTTCGACGAAGGCATCGGCGCTCGTCATCGTGATCACGCCGCAGGTCTCCGTCATGCCGTAGCCCGTCCCCGGCCGGGCCGTCTTCGACGTCTTGTCGATCTTCTCGACGAGGTCCGGCTGGACCGGAGCGCCGCCGCCGCTCAGCGCCTTGAGCGAGGACGTGTCGGTCTTCTCGAAGTCGGGATGCTGAACCAGCTCGCGCGCCATCGTCGGCACGCCGCTCATCGAGGTGATGCGCTCGCGCTCGATCAGCCGAAGCGCCTCGGCCGGGTCCCACTTGTACATGTGGACCAGCTTCCCGCCGGAGGCGGTCATGCCGTGGGCGACGCAGTTGTTGGCCGTGACGTGGAAGAGCGGCGTCGTCACGAGCGCGGCGGCCTGTCCCTTCGGCGCGCCTTCGGACGAAGCCGGCGCTGATCCCCCGGCGGCTTTCGCGCCCCGGAGGCAGGTCTCCCAGAACGCCATGTTCATCAGGTTGTGGGCGCAGCCGCGGTGGGTGAGCTGGGCGCCCTTCGGGCGACCGGTCGTCCCACTCGTGTAGAAGATGCAGGCATCGTCGTCCGGATCGATCGCGACGTCCGGAAGCGCCCCCTCGGTCCCGAGGACGTCGCGCCACGGGATCGCGCCTTCGGCCGATCCTGTGAGCCGGACCCCCACGACCGTCGTGTCCTCGAAGTCGTTCCGGATCTCCGAGAAGCGGTCGAAGCGCTCCTGGTCGGCGACGAGCACGGCCGGCGTCGCGTCCTCGAGCGCATAACGCATCTCGTCCGCCACCCACCAGGCGTTCATGCCGATCACGCGCACGCCCGTCGCCACGCAAGCCCAGTAGGTCAGCAGCCACTCCGGGTAGTTGCGCATCGCGATCGCCACGGAGTCCCCGCGCGTCACGCCGCGACCGGCCAGCCACGCCGCGATCCGTCCGACGTCTCGGTGG
>JAUIMK010000308.1 GCA_030432735.1 bacterium | reverse complement strand
CATGACCGGGAGCGGCAAGACCGGGCTCGCGATCTCCCTCCTCGAAGAGGCGCTGATCGATGGCGTCCCGATCATCGCGATCGATCCCAAGGGCGACCTGGGCAACCTCATGCTCACGTTCCCGGACCTCGCGCCCGCGGACTTCCGGCCCTGGATCGACGAGGGGGCCGCGGCCCGCGCCGGCGAGACACCGGACGCCTTCGCGGCGAAGCAGGCCGAGGCCTGGCGATCGGGTCTCGCGAAGTGGGGCCAGTCCCCGGATCGCATCGCGCGCTTCGCCGGCGCCGGCGAACGCGTGCTCTTCACGCCCGGGAGCCGGGCGGGCACACCGCTGTCGATGCTGCGCGCCCTCGACGCGCCGTCGCCGGCGCTCCTCGAAGACGAGGAGGCGCTCCGCGAGCGGGTCGAAGCCAGCGTCGCGGGGCTGCTCGGCCTGCTCGGGATCGTCGCGGATCCGCTCCAGAGTCGGGAGTCGATCCTGCTGTCTACGCTGGTCGATCGCGCCTGGCGCGAGGGCCGGTCGCTGGACCTCGTGTCGCTGATCCAGCAGATCCAGAAGCCGCCGGTCGAGCGCGTGGGCGTGATGGAGATCGAGACGTTCTTCCCCGCGTCGGATCGCATGGGGCTCGCCATGCGCCTCAACAACCTGCTCGCGTCGCCGAGCTACGCCGCGTGGATGGAAGGGCAGCCGATGGACGTCTCGGCGCTCCTGCGTACGCCGGACGGCCGCCCGCGCCTGTCGATCGTGTCGATCGCGCACCTCGGCGAGGCGGAGCGCATGTTCGTCGTGACGCGACTGCTCTCCGAGATCGTCTCCTGGATGCGCACGCAGTCCGGGTCGCCGTCGCTGCGCGCCCTCGTCTACATGGACGAGGTCTTCGGGTACTTCCCGCCGACGGAGAATCCGCCCTGCAAGCGGCCGATGCTCACGCTCCTGAAGCAGGCGCGGGCCTACGGGGTCGGCTGCGTGCTGGCGACACAGAACCCGGTCGACCTCGACTACAAGGGCCTCTCGAATTGCGGGACCTGGTTCCTCGGCCGGCTGCAGACCGAGCGCGACAAGGCGCGGGTCATCGACGGCCTCGAGAGCGTGGCGAGCGGCGTCGCCGGCCGAATGGACCGCGCGACCCTCGACCGGACGCTCTCGAGCCTCGCGCCTCGGACCTTCGTCGTGAACAACGTCCACGAGGACGAGCCGGTCCTGATGCGTTCGCGGTGGGCCCTGTCCTATCTCGCGGGTCCGCTCTCCCGCACGCAGATCAAGAAGCTCGGCGAGGCGCAGGCGCCGGTCGCTCCGCCGCCCGTGGCCGCCGCGGTCGAAGCCGCCGCGACCACGAAGGCGCCCGACGCCGAGCCGGCGGCGGCGCGCGTCGTGCTGCCCGCCGCGGCGAACGAGTCCGTCCTGCCCATCGCCGGAACGCTCGCGGCGGGGGACCGGGTCGTCTACCGACCGGTCCTGCTCGCGCGGGTCGCGGCGCACTACGCGAACACCCGCGCCGGGATCGACGAGTGGACGAAGGTCGTGCTGGCGGCACCGCTCTCGGGGGACCTCGAGGGCGCGCCCTGGGAGGGTGCCGACCGCCTCGTCGCATGGCCGGAGCTCGACGACACACCGCGCGCGGATGCGGCCTTCGGCGCCATCCCGGCGGCGGCGGAGCGTGAGGCGAGCTGGACCCGCTGGGGGAAGCAGGCGAAGACGGCGGTCTACCGCGACCATCCGCTGACCCTCTTCAAGTCGAAGAAGCCGAAGGCCGTCTCGGCGCTGGGCGAGAGCGAGGGCGCCTTCCTCGGTCGCCTGGCCGACCTGCGCCGCGAAGGCCGGGAGGTCGAGCTGGAGAAGCTCCGCAAGCGCTATGCGCCGAAGCTCGCGCGGCTCCAGGAGAAGATCGACCGCGCGCTCGAGCGCGTCGATCGGGAAGAGGAGCAGTGGAAGGATCGCCGGACGCAGACGGTCGTCTCGGGGCTGGCGACCGTGGTCGGTGCGCTCTTCGGTCGCAAGCTCGCGAGCGTCGGGAACGTCCGGCGCGCCGCCAGCACGGCGAAGAACGTGAGCCGGACCCAACGCGAGCGCGGCGACATCGCCCGGGCCGAGGCGCGGGTCGAGGAGTACCAGCAGGAGCTCGCGGATCTCGATGCGGAGTTCAAGGAGGCGCTCGCCGAGGCGGAGGATCGAGCCGCCGACTTCGAGCCCGAGGTCGAGTCGCTGCGCATCAACACGAAGAAGGCGGATCTCGACGTGGAGCGGCTGGCACTCGTCTGGGTGCCCTTCCGCAAGTCGGCGGACGGCTTCCCGGAGCCGCTCGCGCAGCTGGACAAGATCGAGTGAGCCCGCGCTTGCGCCGGACGCTGCTCGGGGTCCTCGCCGCGATCGCCCTGGCGGTCGCGCAGCAGGCGGGTTGGATCGACGGTGCGGACTCCTCCGCGGGGTCGTCGGCACCGGCCGCCGTCTCAGCGCACGAGGGAGTGGACAACGCGGCGCTCGAGCGCGCGATCGAGGCGCGCGCGTCCGGCGTCATGATGACCGTCGCGGCGCGCGTCGTGAAGGTCCTGCCCGACGATCTCGACGGATCCCGTCACCAGCGCTTCCTGCTGGACGTCGGTCGGGGGCGGACGGTGCTCGTCGCGCACAACATCGACCTCGCCGAGCGCGTGCCCCTCGACCGCGACGACCGGGTTCGTCTCCGCGGCCAGTTCGAGTGGAACGACAAGGGCGGGGTGCTCCACTGGACGCACCACGACCCCGCCGGCCGCCATCCCGGCGGCTGGATCGAGCACGCCGGTCGCCGCTTCGAGTAGCGGCGGAGCGAACGGGATCCGCCGGTCCGTTGCCGCTACCGCCACCGCCAGCGTCGCCGCGGCGACCGCGCGCCGTCCCTGGCCGCGACGCCGACCCCGTGCTCAGGGTGCGGGCCAGGGGTGGAGCGGCAGGCCCGGCGTCGGCAGCCCCTCGACCGCGCAGACGCGCCCCGGTGCCAGCTCCGTCGTGAAGATCGTGCGCCGATCTTCGCCGCCGAAGCAGACGTTCGTCGGGTAGGCCTCGTCGCCGAGCTCGACCCGGTCGACCTCCTGCCCGTTCGGATCGAAGACGCGAATGCAGTGATCCATCGGACAGGCGCAGTAGAGCCGACCGTCGACGTCGAAGGCGAAGCCGTCCCCGGGAGACTCTCCCGGAAGCGTCTCGATCCACCAATCGGTCGCGCCGGTCTCCCCGTCGATCCAGAGGAGGCCGCGCCCCTCGACGATCAGGAGGCGGCCGTCCGGCGAGAGGGCGACGCCGTTGTCGTAGTCGAAGCCCTCGGCGAGCTTCCGCAGTCCGCTCGAGAGGTCGTAGCGCCAGAAGCGCCCCTGACCGCCTTCGCTCCGGGTGCCGCCGTGGGGCGGCGGGTCGGTGAAGAAGACGGTTCCGTCGGCGGCGACGATCAGGTCGTTCGGCGCCTGGAGGCCTTCGTGGGCGAGGGTGATGACCTCGCCGTCCGGGAAGACCCGCTGGAGACCCGGCGGGCCCGGCGTGTACGGGATCTTCGACGGGTCGAGGCCGAGGGCGTCCGCGAAGGCCGTGAAGTCGATGCAGCCGTTGTTGCAGACGAGGAAGCCGCCGTCGCTCGCGAGCTGGGCGCTGTTCCCGCCGCCGAGAAACGAGACGAGCTCTTCCGTCTTTCCGCTCGCGGGGTCGATCCGCAGGAGTCCGCCCGGCGAGATCCTCGAGATGACGAGGGTGCCGTCGGGGCACCAGACCGGCCCCTCGCCGAGGGGCGCCGCGTTCGTGACGACTTCGTATCGCATGTTCGGAGAATGGCTCAGCGACGGGCTCGCCGCTGCCGCGGTCGGAGGCCGTCGCTCGGGACCCGTGCGGCTCCTTCGTCCCGGAATCGCGCGGTCTCCTCGTCGGCGAGGGTTCTGTTAGCGTAGGGCCGATCCGGGCCATGGCGCTCGAGACACGAGGAGATACGAGTGGGCGAAGCAGGGCGGGCCCGACGGTTCGAAGGACGGGTAGCGATCGTGACCGGCGCCTCCTACGACCCGAGCATCGGCCGCGCGACGGCGACGGCGCTCGCGCGCGAGGGCGCCTCGGTCGTGATCAACGGGCGCAAGGAGAAGCCGTTGGCCGAAGCCGAGGCGGCGATGCGAGGCGAGGGGCTCGAGGTCCGCGCGCTGCGCGGGGATGCCGAGGACGAAGGCTTCTGCGCCGAGCTCGCTGCCCTCGCGAAGGAGGCGTACGGTGGCGTCGACCTGGTCGTGCCCACCGTGGGCGGGATCCGGCAGCTCGCGCCGCCGCGCACGATCGATCGCGCGGCGCTCCGCGACGCGCTCGAGCTGAATACCTGGGGGCCGCTCGCGCTCACCCAGGCGGCCCTCGGCGCCGGGCTCTCGGACGGAGGCGCGGTCGTCTTCGTCTCGAGCGGGACGGTCTACAAGACGACGCCGATCATGATGGCCTACGCCGCCGCGAAGTCGGCGCTCAACGCGATGACCCGGACGATCGCGCGGGACCTCGCCGAGCTCGGGATCCGGGTGAACGCGGTCGCGCCGGGCTTCACGAAGACGGCGGGGACCGAGGATCTCTGGGGCGAGGACGACGGCGCCGGGGCGGCCGAGAGCCTGCCGGTCGGTCGGCTGACCGAGGCCAGCGACATCGCCCACGCGATCCTCTTCCTCCTCTCGGACGAGGCGCGGCAGATCACCGGTCAGATCCTGGACGTCGACGGTGGCAATCACCTGATGGGCGGCGGCGCCACGCCGATGGCGAATCGCACGTCACGGGAGAGCGCCTAGCGGATGTTCTCCTTGCGGTGGCCGACCGACGAACGCGTGCGCAGGGTGTTGCGCGCCGTCGCGGAGGCGGCGTTCACCCACCCGCACGCGGGCGTGACGCGAGGCGATCTCTTCGAGGCGCCCGCTGGCTACGCGCTCGATCGCTACGGCGTCGAGCTCGGTCGCGGCGATCGGGTCTTCGAGGCCGCGCGGAACGCACTGCGCGGCTTCGAGAACTACCCCGGGTCGTTCACCCGGGTCGTTCGGCTCGACGACAGCTTCGAGGCGGGTACGGTGTTCGGGACGGTCGCGTCGCATTTCGGCTTCGCCTCGGTGAACCCGTGCCGGATCGCGTGCGTGATCGACGAGCCCGAGGCGGGGCGCTTCGGGTTCTGCCTCGGGACGCTGCCGGGACACGGAGCTTCAGGGGAGGAGCGCTTCCTGGTCTCGATGGAGCCGGAAGGCGGCCTCGTTCGCTACGAGGTGCAGGCGATCTCGAAGCCCGCGGTCTGGCTCGCTCGCCTGGGCCGTCCGGCGATGCGGCGGGTGCAGGCGCGCTTCCGGAGCGGGTCTTGCGAGGCGATGCAGCGATTGGCGCGCGCGGACTGAACCCGCGATCGTCGAGGCCAAAGAGGAGACGAGCCATGCCCGACGCGGTCGACTATTTCCGGATCCAGAACCTGCTCCACCTCTACTCGGAGGCCGTCGATCGCGGCGCCTTCGAGGAGGTGGGCGAGCTCTTCTGCCACGCGGACGTCTACTTCCCCGGCGAGGACGCGCCCGCGGTGAAGGCCGGGAGCGGTGATTTCGGAGAGCACCTCGCGCGGTGGACACGGCGCTTCGACGAGACCGGGGGCACGCCGCGGACGCGCCACCTCTGCACGAACCTGATCATCGAGTTCGACGACGAGATCCACGCGCGCACCCGCACCTACTTCGTCGTCTTCCAGGGGACGGAC
>JAUIMK010000009.1 GCA_030432735.1 bacterium | reverse complement strand
GCCGAAGGGGGCAGCTGACCTCGAACGCGCTTCGCGCGCGACCCACCGCACCGGGATCGACTCGCCGAAGGGGGCAGCTGACCTCGAACGCGCTTCGCGCGCGCCGCGTCAGTCCTTCGCGTGGAAGGTCGCCTTGAGCGCGTCCATGTCCTTGCGCGTGATCGTCTCTTCGACTTCGTAGCGACGGATGCGCCAGCCGTCGGCGGTTCGGACGTGCTCCGCGCGGACGAAGCCACTCGCGACGTTCGTCATCCCGGCGGTCTCGACGGCCTGGAGATGACTCGTCGAGCGCGCGACGTCGCCCTCCACCTCGATCACGTGGGTGTTCAGGTAGTGCCGGACGGTCCCTTCGGTCATCGACACCCCCGCACCGAACATCCGACGGAACCACTCGAGGATCGTCTCTCGGCCCGAAGACTCGTCGACCACGCGCTCGGTCTCGCAGATCTGCACGAGGACCCAGGTCGCGTCTTCGGCGATCACCGAACGCCCGAGCGTCTCGAGATCCCCCTGATCGAGCGCCTGATAGTAGAGCGAGAGGAGATTCGTGATCTCCGCATGGGCCAGTGCCTTCTCTCCGGCGTCCACTAGCCCCGCCCCCCGTTCGCACCCCGGCCCGGAACGAGCGCGTGTACGAAATCCCCGAGTCGATCCGCGCCGCTTCTCGCGCGATCGCGAGGGCTGCCGATCCCGAGTCGACGGTGGGAGTTGCCTGAGGAGAATCGGTGCATGCGCCACTCCAGAAGGGGGTTCACGGCACGAGAATAACGGATCGGCGGCGCCCCGTGGCGGATCGATTCGGACCGCTAGAATCGCGGGCGGGCGCACCCCAGGCGCCGCGAGGAGAGTTCCATGTCCCGTCTCGATGACCGCATCGCTCTCGTCACCGGCGCCTCCCGCGGCGTCGGTGCCCAGGTCGCACGGACCCTGTCCGAAGCCGGCGCGAAGGTCGTCCTCACCGACGTCCTCGTCCCGGAAGGCGAGAAGACCGCCGCGGAGATCGCGGGGGACGCCTCTTTCGAGCCGCTCGACGTGACCCGCGAAGACGACTGGGCCCGCGCCGTCGACGCGACCCTCGATCGACACGGCCGGATCGACGTGCTCGTGAACAACGCCGCGATCCTCCACCTCGGGACCGTCGAGAACACGCCGCCGGACGTGTTCCGACGGGTGCTCGAGGTCAACACCGTCGGCCCCTATCTGGGCACCCGCGCGGTGCTCGCGACGATGAAGGCGCAGGGCAGCGGATCGATCGTCCACATCTCGTCGATCGACGGGCTCGTCGGCATGAACGGCGTGTCCGCGTACTCGGCGAGCAAATTCGGCGTCCGCGGCCTCGCCAAGTCGACGGCCCTCGAGCTCGGTCGCTCCGGCATCCGGGTGAACTCGGTCTGCGCTGCCGGGGGCAATCCCGCGATGTACGGCCCGTGGCTCGAGAAGATGGTGTCCTTCATGGACCAGACCCAGGCGTACCAGGAGAACCGCGGCATCCCGGGCGGCGCGTCCTTCGAGGAGATCGCGCAGGCGGTCCTCTACCTCGCCTCCGACGCGAGCGCCGGCGTGACGGGAATCGATCTACCGGTCGACGGCGGCGCCACCGCGGGGAAGTGGATCGCGGGCTTCAACTCTCTGTGAGTGAGGGGGCCCGAAGGCGCCTTCGTGGCGCCGAGACGTTCGGCGACGCTGATCGGAGCCGGCGGCGTGCTCGAGGGTTGGGCGACGCCGATCGGATCGGGTGACGCGCTAGAGCTCGCGGGCGCCTTCGAGGTCGAAGAAGGCGCGCATGCTGAGCACGCGCCCCCGGTCGTCGATCTCGGCGACGTCGATGACGTCGAGCTCGAGGCGGCGGCCGTCCTGCACGACGACGGCGCGCAGGGGAATCGCCGCCTCGTTCCCCGCCACGCAGGCAGGCCCCGCGATCGCGAGGGATTCGGCGAGCTCGTTCTCCCGGTAGAAGGTGTTGATCGCGTCGATGCCGTCGTGGACCGGACCGCCGACGGGGATCTGGATCTTCGCCTCGGGGGCGTAGATGGAGACGATCGTGTCGATGTCGGTCGCCGTCACGGCCTTCGTGTACTTCTCGAAGAGGGCGTCGAAAGTGGCCTTGCTCATGCGGAATCCTCCTGTGCGAGACCGACCCGCTTGCGGATCTCGGCCATCGCCGGGTGGTGGGCGAGGAGTCCGCCGTCGACGGAGAGGACCTGACCCGTGATGAATGCCGCCGCATCGGACGCGAGGAAGACGACCGCCGCCGCGATGTCCTCCGGCCGCCCGAGCCGCGCGGTGAGGGTGTTCTCGGCATAGACCGCGACCTGGTCGGCGGGCACGTTGGCCTCGAGTGCGGGGGTCGCGATCACGCCCGGTGCGATCGCGTTCGCCCGAACGCCCTGCTTGCCGTACTGCGCCGCGACGGAGGCGGTGAGCGAGCCGAGACCGGCCTTCGAGGCCGCGTAGGCGGAACGCGAGAAGTCGCCGGTCAGTCCCGACGCCGAGGACGTGTTCACGATCGCGCCGCCGCCCCGCGCGATCATGTGCGGAATCGCGTGCTTGCAGCCGAGCATCGGGCCCCGCAGATTCACGCGCATCGTCCGGTCCCAGACTTCCGCATCCATCTCCGCGACTCCGAGGTCGCGGCTCATGAGCGCGGGGTCCGAATCGGCCGCGTTGTTGTGCAGGATGTCGAGTCCACCGAAACGCGAGACCGCCGCCTCGATCATCGCCACGACCGAGCGCTCGTCGCCGACGTCCGCCTCGACGCCGATCGCCGCGTGCCCACGCTGGCAGAGCGCATCGGCCAATCCCTCCGCGCCGTCGCCGTGGAGATCGGCGACGACGACGGACGCACCGGCACTCGCGAGGGCCTCGCACGTCGCCCGTCCGATGCCGGAGGCGCCGCCGGTCACGATCGCGACACGGTTCTCGAGCGTCCTGGTGGGTTCCGATCCGGACACACGCGCCTCCCCGTAGCGCCGCTCCCGAAGGTGGGAACAAGCGCCGAGGAAGCAGTATCGTTCGCGGGACGACGCCACGTCAATCGCCTGGCGACGATCGATCGAGGAGCGCTCCCGTGCCCGACACCCGTCCTCTCCTTCTGGCCAGCGAGGCCGACGAGACCCGACAGCTCGCGAAGGCCCTCGATGCCGACTTCGCGCCGCTGCCGGACGTCGACCGGCCGACGACGTTCGAAGCGTGGCGCGACGACGTGCTGTCGGAGCCGTCCCGGGACCGGGTCGTCGTCGCGGGATGGCAGGCGCACGTCCCGCCCGAGGATCTCGTGGAGCTCGACCCGGACGAATGGGTCCGGCGCTTCGAAGCGCCCTTCCTGCTCTGGAACTTCGCGCTCGGCGCCGCCGGGCGCCGCTGCTCCGACGGCGGTGCGATCGTCGCGGTCTGCCAGGCGCCCGCCGCGCTCGACTCGCCCGGGCGAACCCCCGAGCTCGCCATCGCCGACGGGGTGCTCGCCCTCGTGCGCTCGGTCGCGGCGTCGGAGGGGCCTCGGGGCGTGCGGGCGAATCTCGTCACGACACCGATCGGCCTGACCGACCCGGACCCGATCGCGCCCGCCCCGCCCCTCGCAGGCTTCCCGGGCACGATCGACACCCACGTGGCCGGTGCCGTCCGGAACTTTCTCTCGAAGGACGCGGGCGGTCTGACCGGACGGGTCCTCTCGGCCGACGGAGGACGCTCGCTATGACCCCGCTCGACGGAACGACGAAGACGGTCGTCATCACGGGAGCGACCGGCGGCGTCGGCCGCGGGATCGCCCTCGCCTGCGCCGATGCGGGCTGGCAGGTGTGGATCGCGGCCCGGCGCGAGAAGGAGGGGCGCGAGGTCGCGGCGGAGGTCGACCGGCGAGGCGGTCGCGGTCGCTTCGTGGCCTGCGACGTCGGGGACGCGGATTCCGCGGCCGGTGCGATCGCGACGGTCCTCGAGGCCGACGAGCGCCTCGACGGGATCGTGCACAATGCGACGAGCGGCCTCTCGCCCGTCCCGGTCTCCCTCGCGGAGGTCTCCCTCGCGGACTTCCAGGACCACGTGAACGTCGCGCTACGCGCCCTCCACAGCCTCGCGCGGGCGAGCTTCGAGGCGCTGAAGGCGAGCCAGGGCTCGCTGCTGTTGATGACGTCGGAAGCGGGCTTCGAGGGCAAGGCGAAGCTCTCCCCCTATGCGGGCGTGAAGGGGGCACAGCGCGGCTTCGCCCGGGCGCTCGCGCGGGAATGGGGTCGCGACGGCGTGCGCGTCAACTCGATCGCGCCGCTCGCCTCGACCCCCGCGATGGAGCGCGCCTTCGTAATGGATCCGGCCATGGCCGATCGCGTCCTGCGACGGAATCCGCTGCGGCGGCTCGGTGATTCGACCGAGGACATCGGTCGCGCGGCGCGCTTCCTGCTCTCCGACGACGCGCGCTACGTCACGGGACACACGTTGATGGTCGACGGCGGAAGCTGCCCCGCCGTCTAGCGCGCCGGACCGACGACGACGTCGAGCCGCTCGGGACCGTATTCCTGGAGGTGGTTCACGCACTCCCACTCGAATCCCGGGACGAGCGACACGTTCGTCTCGGCAGTCGCTTCGAGGAACGCCTCGAGGACGACCCGACCGACCATGCGCGTCAGATGGTTGCCGAGACAGATGTGCGGGCCGAGGCCGAAGGAGAGGTGCTCCGGCGGATCCTCGCGATCGAGCCGGAACGACTCCGGATCGGGGTAGACGTCGGGATCGCGATTCGCGGCACCGATGTGCAGCATGATGTGCTCGCCCGCCCGGATCGGGACTCCGCCCAGCTCGCCATCCTCCCGTGCGGTCCGCATGAGGAAGGTCACCGGCGCCTCGAGCCGAAGCGACTCCTCGACCGCCTTCGGAATCAAGCCCGCGTCTTCACGGAGCACCGCCCCGAATCCTTCGTCGGTCAGCAGTCGATGGAGCAGGTTCCCGAGCATGTAGCTGGCGGAGAGCGAGCCGGCGAGGATGTTGACGACGAGGGTCCGCGTGTGATGCGCCCCGATCGACCAACCGTCGTCGGCTTTCGCACGGACCATCAGGGAGAGCAGGTCGTCCGGTGCATCCCCGCCCTGCTCCGCGCGCTCTCGAATCAGGCGGTCGAGACAACCCGCGAGCTCCGGGAAGCACGCCTCGATCCCCTGCCCGTTCTCGGTCTCGCCGGTCGTGGGCCAGCTGCTGTGGAGCAGGTCGTTGCACCATCCCATCACGTCGTCGTGGAGCGCGTCGGGAATCCCGAGCACGTGCGCGGAGACCGAACCCGGGAGCGGCACGCCGAGGTCCGCCATCAGGTCTCCCTCCCCTCGCGCGAGGATCGCATCCAGCCGCCGCTTCACCTCCGCCCGCGTCCAGGACTCCGCCTCGACCGCGCCCCGCCGCGTGAAGCCCTTCAACAGGATGCGTCGGATCTTCGGATGGAGCGGTGCATCGAGCTCCCCCAGGAAGCTCTCTTCTTCGGGAACGACCACGCCCGGCGCGCGCATGTCGCCCACGCTCGAATAGCGCTTCGCGTCCCGGAAGCCCTTCGCCGTGTCTTCGTACCGCGTCGTGAGGACGAGGTTCGCCGCTGGCCGACAGATGGGCCGCTCGCTCCGGATACGAGCCATCCGCGCGAAGTCCTTCGCCTGCGCCGGGTCGGTCGGATCGAATGCGAATTCCTCGTCGATCGCCGGCGGATCGCGCCGCTCGTCCACGCTCATCTCCTCACTCACCTCGTTCGTTGCGGATCGTGGCGGGGCCGCCTCTCCGGCGGCCGCCTCCGATCTCGTCGGCCCGTTCTCAGGAACGCAGCACGCGGCCGCCCCGCGCGCCGAGATGTTCGTCGTTCTCGAGGATCGGCACGCCGTTGCAGATCGTCGCTCGGAAGCCGCGCGCCCGCTGGACGAAGCGACCGGCCCCGCCCGGCAAGTCGTTCACGAACTCCGGCATCCGCTCGCTCACGCGACCGAGGTCGATCACGTTCACGTCGGCCTTCTTGCCGGCGATCAGCACGCCGCGGTCGTGCGCGCCGAGGATCCGCGCTGGTGCCGACGTCATCCGGCGCACCGCCTCCTCCGCGGTGAAGAGCCCTTCCTCGCGCACCCAGTGGGACAGGACGAACGAGCACCAGCCGGCATCCATCACCTGCCCCACGTGCGCGCCGGCGTCGCTGAGCCCCGGCAGCACGTCGCCCAGGGAGATCAGGTCGGCCACGGCGCGCATGTTCGGGTTGAACAGGCGCATGCAGAAGAGCGCCCGACCGTCGCTCTCACTCGACAGGCGGAGCCAGGTCTCCGCCGGCTCCTCGCCCGCCCGCTTCGCCATCGACGCGAGGTCGCTCTCCTCGTCGAAGAGATAGTCGGGCGCGTCGCCGTCGCCGAGCCAGTAGGTCGGGACCTTCGCGAAGAAGCCGCGGTCCTCCCGGGCATCGGCCACGAGCCGCAGGGCGGTCGCGGGATCGCGGATCGCCTCGAGGCGCCCCTCGAAGTCCCGGGCAGCGAGCGTCTTCCACGCGCCATGGCCCCAGGGCATCGTCGCCGCGAGTCCCGACACGAACCCGGAGCCCCGCGGAATCGCGATGCCGTTCACGTCGAGTCCGTCCTCCCGCAGCTTCGCGATCCGGTCGGTGAAGAGTCGGCCGGAGGCATCGGAGTGGCCCGCGGTGATCGAGAAGAGGACGCGGTCGCCGGTCGTCTCCGCCTGCTTGCGGATCAGCTCGAGTTCGCCCTCGAAGTCGCCGGCGAGATTCAGGACGTTCTGCATCAAGCCGCCGCCGGCGCCCTTCACGGCCCGAGCGATCGCCACCAGCTCCTCGTGGGCGGCGTGGGTTCCCGGGACGTCGCGACCGTCGGGCAGGCGGTGGCCGATGATGCGCGAGGTCGAGAAGCCGACGGCGCCGCCCTCGATCGACTCCGCGACGACCTCGCCCATCCGGGCGAGCTCCGCTTCGGTCGGATGCTCGTCGACGGCCCGCTCCCCCATCACGTAGAAGCGCACGGCGCAGTGGCCGACGAGGCCCGCGACGTTGATGGCGGGATCGACGGACTCCAGCGCGTCGAGATAGCCGCCATAGCCTTCCCAGTTCCAGGGCAGACCGCCGAGGATCGCGCTCGCCGGGATGTCCTCGACCGTCTCCATCATGTTGGCGAGCGTGTCGGCATCGTTCGGCCGGACCGGCGCGAAGGTCACGCCGCAGTTGCCGAGGAGCGCGGTCGTCACGCCGTGCCAGCTGATCGGCGTCAGGTAGGGATCCCAACCGATCTGCGCGTCGAGATGGGTATGGATGTCCACGAAGCCCGGGGTCACCGCCAGGCCGGCCGCGTCGATCTCGCGCCGGCCCTCGCCCGCGACCTCGCCCACGGCGGTGATCGTGTCGCCGTCGATCGCGAGATCGCCGCGCACGCTCGGCGCGCCGGTTCCGTCGATCAGCTGTCCGTTCCGGATCACGAGGTCGTGGGACATGCCTGGACTCCTGGGTTCGTTCGACCGTTCGCGAGCATACCGTCCGTGGACGGGGCGATCGAACGAAGGCCCCGCCTTCCCGAGGCGCTAGCCGCGCCCTTCCCGGAGCGGGACCACGACCGCGACGGCGAGCGCGAGGGCGACGAGATCGCCCTGGAAGACCGCCGAATAGCTCCCGGTCGCATCCCGAACCGCGCCCACCAGCGGATAGACCGACATCGTGGTCAGCGAGATCACGGGCCCCATCAGCCCCATCGTCCGTCCGAAGTTCGCGACCCCGAAGAGCCTCGGGACGAGCGCGTTCCAGACCGGCAGCAGCCCGCCGGTCGCGACGCCCATCAAGAGCATCGTCGCGAGCAGAGCGGGATAGCCCGGCTCCGCCAGCAGCAGGCCGAGCGCCGCGGCGGTCACGCCGATCGCCGCGATGAACGCCAGCTTGAGCGGGACCCGATCGGCGAGCGCGCCGAAGCCGAGCTTCCCCGCGATGCCCCCGACCGCGACGAGCTGCATCAGCGTCGACGCCTGGCCGGATCCGAGGCCACGGTCCGCGAAGTGGAGGCCCAGGTTGAAGACGGTCGACGTGTAGACCGCGATGAAGAGAGCGAGGGAGACGCTGAAGAGCCAGAACGGCAGCCGGCCGAGGATCTCGCGGGTCGTCATCGCCGCGTGGTCGTCGCCCGGCGCGCTCGCGCCCTCCGGCGCGGGCTCCATCTCCACGCCGGCCGCCTCCGGCGTGTTCCAGAAGCGCAGCGCGACGAGGGGGGCCACGAAGAAGGCCGTGACGGCGGCGACGGCGAGCACGGTGTTCTGCCAGCCGATCGAGGCGACGCCGACGGCGATCAGACCGGGCACCGCGAAGCCGCCCACGGACGTCCCGATCGACGTGATTCCGAGGGCGCGACCCCGCGTCGCCGTGAAGAAGCGCGAGATCACCGCCGACCCGGTCATCGGACCGCAGAGCGAGCCCGAGATGCCGAGACCCAGACCACCGCCCAGCACGAAGATCCAGACGTTCGGGGCGACGGCGAGGACCGCGACGCCGGCGGCGAAGACGAGCACGCCGATCAAGAGCAACCCGCGCGCGCTCCAGCGATCGACGAGGGGACCCGCGATCGGAGCGACGACGAGGCCGAGGGCGACGTGTACGGTGAAGAGCCCGTTGATCGTCGCGGCGTCGGTCTCGAAGTGCTCGATCACGTGCGGGACGAGGAGCGGCAGACCGTACTGGTAGAAGCCCACCGTGAAGAAGAGCACGACGAAATGCGTCGCGACGACCCACCACCCCTTGAACATGCGCCCCTCCCGCTTCGCCGCCGCCTACGAATCCGGGTCTGGCCGCTCCGGTGGAGCACCGGCGCGACCCGGGGACGCAGTTCGTGCGAGCGAGAGGTCGACGAGCCGCCCCCGCGCCCGACCGGACGTTCGCGAGAGCCTAGCCCGATCGAACGCGGCGGGCGCTAGTCGTCGTTCGGCGTCTCGCCGTCTTCGTCCTCGACCGGGGCGTCGACCGGGGTCACCGAAGCCAGGTGGGGACGCGGGCCTTCCAGGGCCTCGGTTGCTTCGGGTGCCTCGAAGTTGGCGCCGCCGTTCGGGAGCGCCGCCGACATGTCGAGCGATCCGACCACGATCGCGCCGTCGTGCATGACGATGCGCGGCGCGCGGATGTCGCCACCGACGATGCCGCCCTTCTCGATCTCGACGAGATCCGAGGCGATGACGTCCCCGGTGATGCGCCCGTAGACCATCACGATCTCGGCGTCGACGCTCGCCTTCACGTGGCCTTCGGCGCCGATCGTGACCTGATGGTTCGCGAGCCGAACCGAGCCTTCGACGACGCCCTGGATCTCGAGATCCTCGTCGGCCACGATGTTGCCGGTGATCGTGGTCGCGCGTCCGATATGCGCCATGGGATCCACCTCCAGGTCCGGCGTCGCCGGATGATCGGGGAAAAGGGGAGCGACCGCACGAAGGTGCTCCCGGTTCGTGGGCTCGTGCGGCTCGTCGCTCGGGCTCGCTTCGGTCGGAGTCTCGTCGTTCATCGGTTCGGCCTCGTAGCGGGGCGGGAGCGTGCGCGCGTCCCCGTCGTCCTCGTTCGGCCCGAAGCGCCGCGAGACCACGTCACCGAAGAGCGAGCTTCCGCTCTCGCCGGTCTCCGCGCTCGTCGACAGCACGCCGGACACGACGCCCACCCGCTGCGGTGAGCTCTCGATCGTCGGCGGGTTCGCCGCCTCGTTCGGCGGGGCATCGGTCGAGTCCGTGGAGTCGCCCCCGGACTTCCCTTTGCCCTTCTTGCCTCTCTTGAACAGGCCCATCTGGCCCCTCCCTGTCGAAACGCCCTTTCGTGAGTGTACCTCCGCGCGAGAGCGTGACCGGGTGGCAGCGATTTCGATCGAATCGGCGTTTCCGCTGCGCATGCCCTGCGGGCGAAACGCTCACGCCGCGCCCGCCGGGCGATGGACTACGCTGCGAAACGATTCGCAGCCCCGGGAGACGTCCATGATCCGCTTCGGTCCCTCTTCTCGTCCCCCCGGCCGATCGGCGCCGCTCCTCGCCGCCGTCGTGACCGGACTCACGGCAGCACTCGCGCAGGCCGCGGCGGCGGAGCCGACGGCCCCGTACGCGCCGGCGGCGCTCGACGACTTCCCGACCGAGGTCTTCTGGGGGGACACCCACGTCCACAGCTCCTTCAGCGTGGATGCGAACTCGATGGGCAATACCCGCCTCTCCCCCGCCGACGCGTATCGCTTCGCGAAGGGCCACGCCGTCGTCGCGAACAGCGGGAGGACGGCCCGACTCGAGGCCCCGCTCGATTTCCTGGTCGTCTCCGATCACGCGGAGTACATGGGTCTCTTGCCGGCGCTCCGCGCCGGGAACGAGGCGCTCCTCGCGGATCCCGTCGGACGCCGCCTCTCGGAGGGCGTTCGGGGGGACGAGGCGAGTCAGTACGCCGTGATCTCCGAGGTGATCGCGAGCCTGATGGCCTCGGAGCCGATCATCGACAACGCCGCGTTCCAGCGAAACATCTGGGACGAGATCACGCGCCTCGCGGACCAGGCCGACGAGCCCGGGCGCTTCAGCGCACTGATCGGCTTCGAGTGGAGCGCCATGCCGAAGGGCGACAACCTCCACCGGGTCGTCGTCTATCGCGACGGCGGCGACGTCGCGGGGAAGATGATCCCGCGGTCTTCCTTCGAAGGAGAGCGTCCGGAGGATCTCTGGGACTTCATGGAGGACTACGAATCGCGGACCGGCGGCGCGATCCTCGCGATTCCACACAACCCGAACATGAGCAACGGCCAGATGTTCTCCCTGGAACAGAGCGACGGCCGTCCCTTCGACCGCGACTACGCGCTTCGTCGCGCGCGTCACGAGCCGATCGCCGAGATCACCCAGATCAAGGGCGACAGCGAGTCCCACCCCCTGCTCTCTCCCGACGATCCCTTCGCGGACTTCGAAAACTGGGACACGGGCAACATCGGAACGCCCTCGACCCCCAAGCAGGACGGGCAGATCCAGTACGAGTATCTGCGCCAGGCCTTCAAGCACGGGCTCGGGGAGCGCGCGCGCCTCGGCGTGAACCCGTTCAAGATGGGCGTGATCGGCAGCACCGACGCCCACACCTCCCTCGCGACCGCCGCCGAGAACGACTTCTGGGGCAAGCTCTCGGTCCTCGAGCCCGGTCCGCATCGCCTCGCCCCGCCGCCGGCGGGCCAGGAGGACAGCGGCATCCATGCCTGGAGCTGGGTCGCATCGGGCTATGCCGCGGTCTGGGCCCGGGAGAACACGCGCGCCGCGATCTTCGACGCCATGCGGCGACGCGAGGTCTACGCGACGACCGGATCGCGGATCACGTTGCGCTTCTTCGGCGGGTGGGACTTCGTGGCAGGCGACGCCGACCGGCCGGATCTCGTCCGGCGGGGCTACCGAGGCGGCGTGCCGATGGGCGGCGATCTGCCCGCGACGAGCGGCGCGAACGCCCGGCCTCGATTCCTCGTCCGCGCCCTCAAGGATCCCAACGGCGCGAACCTCGACCGGATCCAGATCGTGAAGGGCTGGAGGGACGAGACGGGAACACTTCGCGAAGAGGTCCACGATGTCGCTCTCGGTGGCGCGCGGCGCCGCGGGCTCTTCGGGATCCGCGACGTCGGCACGACGGTCGACGTCGCGCGCGCCGCCTACACGAATTCGATCGGGGCCGCGGAGCTCTCCGCGTGGTGGGAGGACGACGACTTCGACCCGGACCAGCACGCCTTCTACTATGCGCGCGTGATCGAGATCCCGACGCCGCGCTGGTCGACGCACGACGCCGCCCGATTCGGCGTGGAGCTCGACGAGCGCGCCCCGCGCACGGTCCAGGACCGCGCCTACGCCTCTCCGATCTGGTATGCGCCCGCGGCCCGGCGCGCGACCGACGCTTCGCTCCCGGACTAGCTCTTCACGTCCGCGAACTTCACGACCTCGGTCTTCCACTCCGCCGGCCAGCCACCTTCGGCGCCGACGATCCGGCCGAGCATTCCGCCCTCGCTGTGGCCGAGCGTATTGAGCCAGTTCGGGTGGGCCGGCCCGGGATCCTCGTGGGCGATCAGGAGCCTGGCCGACCCGTCGTCCTCGTAGCGCGCGGTGAACTTGTTCACCGAGATGTCGAAGAAGCGGAACTCGAGGCTCTCCATCCAGAAGTTGGAGAGCTGGAGGTTCCAGGTCTGGCATTCGGGGAGCTTCGGGATGTGGACCGCGAGCGCTTCGTCCGGCGCGAGGGCCCAGTGGCTCTGGTAGTAGTTGATCGTCGGATCACCGCCCGCCGCCTGCAGGACCACCTGATCGTGGGAGGGCAGCTGGTTGAGCGTCCGCTCCTTGTAGTCCTTCGTCCACATCAGGCCGAGCTGGACGGTGTTCTCGAGGAAGTTGAGCGCGCCGCCGAGCTGGGCCTCGAGCTGCTCCGGGTCGAGGTTGTTGTTCGGGCGCTCGGGATTCAGGCATTCGATCTCGATCATCGCTCGCTTTTCCTTCGAGCGATCGCCGAAGGTCTGTCGCACGACGATGTTCGTCGAGTCCTCCGTGATCTTCAGCCAGTTCTTCGGCTGCGGGTCCTTCGACATGAAGATCTCGAAGGTGCCGTCCTCCTCCACTTCGATCTGCGAAGAGTCGATCTCGCCGGTGCTGACCATCTGGTCGACCGTGCCACCGCCTCCCTTCGCGCCGACGGAGAACCACTGCACGGTCCCGCGCGTCCCGTAGATCCGATAGTCGAACCGACCATCGATCGCGCAGTTCTCGTAGTAGTTGTCCGGGTTGTCGTTGAGAACGCCCTTGGTCTCGTCGGCCAGGCGATAGAAGCCCGGGTACTGCGGATCCGCATAGTCGACCGCCCGCTCGAGTCCGCCGCGCAGGAGTCGCGTGAGGAATCGGTAGCCGAGGGCGCGGTTCTGCACGTCCGTCGGCGTTCCCTCCGCAGTGACGAGGTCGCCCGCCGCCTTCAGACGGTCACAGAAATCCGTCCACATCCGGCCGCTCATGATGCGCTCTTCGGCCTCGCTCATACCCATCTCGTTCTCCTCGCGAAGGGGCGCCATCACGTCGCCCCGGGACTCCCGACGCTAGCGCGCTGATCCGCGACTTCACTGCCCCGGACGCCGGCCGCGCGCACGCAGGCCGCCCTCCTGCAGAGCCCGCGTTCCCGGTCGCGCCGCCGGGAACGATTCGTCCCTCGGCCCGTGGCGCCCGAAGCCCTTTCAGGCCACGCGATTCGGCGGCGCGTCGCCGGCGCGCCAGGAGGCCAGCCCGTCGATCAGGATGCGCCCCATCCCGAGGCGCGCCTCGATCGTCGAGCTGCCGATATGCGGGAGCATGAAGACGCTCGGCAGCGCGAAGTAGCGCTCGTCGACGTCGGGCTCCCCCGCGAAGACGTCGAGGGCCGCACCGCGGATGCGCCCGGACTCGAGCGCCGCGATCAGCCCGTCGTCGTCGACGATGTCGCCGCGGGCGACGTTCACGACGAGCAGGTGCTCGCGAGCGTGGGCCAGCAACGCCGCGTCGACGCTCCCGCGCGTCTCGGGCGTCGACGGGCAGGCGATCACCAGCACGTCGCTGTCCTCGACGAGCGCCTCGCGCGTCGCCCGGTACGAGAAGCCACGGGCGTCCCCGTCCGGAACCGGGCGCCGGTTGTGATAGACGACTTGCATCCCGAGCGCCTGGGCGCGGACGGCGATGCGCTGCCCGATGTCCCCCATGCCGAGGATCCCGAGCGTCCGCCCCGAGAGCTGGCCCCCCACCAGCTGCCGCGGCGTCCAGCCCGACCAGGTCCGGCCGCGGATCAGCTCGATACTCTCGGTCGCGCGCCGCGCGGCGGCGAGCATCAGGAAGATCGCGTTCTCGGCCACCGAGTCCGCGAGCACCCCCGGCGTGTTGAAGACCGCGAGCTGTCGTGCGGCCGCCGCCTCGAAATCGATGTGATCCGTTCCGACCGAGTAGGTCGCGAGCGCGCGTACGCCGTCCGGCAGCGCGGCGATCTCCGGCGCCCCCATCCGCACGTCGAGCGAGAAGAGCACGACGTCGAAGCGACGTCCCTCCCCCGCCCACCGCGCGAGCTCGTCGAGGGGCGCGTCCCTTCCGGTCGCGAAGGTCGCATCGAACGCCGACGCGAAGATCGACTCGACCTCTTCGAGGAAGCGTGTGGCGACGAAGACCGAGAGCTTGGCGTCCGACCCCATCCCCCGGTCAGGCCGGCTGCTCGCTGCCAGACGCCCTGTCCGAACGCCGCCAACGCGCGAAGTAGTCGCGCACCTTCTCGAGGCCCAGATAGAAGACCGGCACGATCAGGAGCGTCAGCATCATCGACGAGAACATGCCCGCCGCGGTCGCGACCGCCATCGGCGCCCGCGTCTCCCCGCCCGCCCCGAGGCCGAGCGCCGTCGGCAGCACGCCGAAGATCATCGAGAGCGCCGTCATCATGACCGGCCGCATCCGCACCGGCGCCGCCTGGCGCATGGCGTCCTCCGCGGACATCCCCGTGTCCCGAAGCTGGTTCGCATAGTCGACCAACAGGATCGAATTCTTGGTGACGAGCCCGACGAGCAGGACGAGGCCGATCATGCTGAACAGGTTCAGCGACATGTCGAAGAGCCAGAGCCCACCGAGCGCCCCGACCATCGAGAAGGGCAGCGCCGCCATCACGATCACCGGCTGCGTGAAGCTCTCGAACTGCGCCGCGAGGACCATGTAGATCACCAGAATCGCGAGCAGGACCATCTGCATGAACTGCTCGCCGGCTTCGCGCATCTCCTCCGCGTCGCCGCTCAGTCGCAGACTCATCGTCGACGGGAGGACCTGCTTCGCGACGCGCTGGGCGCGCTCGATCGCGGCCGAGAGCGGGATGCCGTCGAGATTGGCCATCAGCTCGACGCTGCGCACGCGGTCGGTGCGGGTGATCGACGACGCGGTCGCGCTCCGCTCGATCTTCACGACGTTTCGCAGGTCGACGAGCTCTCCGTTTCGCGCGCGCACCCAGAGCTGCCCGATGTCGTCGAGGCTCGCCCGCTCGCCCTCCTCGAGGCGGATGCGAACGTCGTGACGCTCCTCGCCGTCCCGGAAGGTCGCGACGTCGAGCCCGCCGATCATGGCGAGCACCGTCTCGGCGACGGTCGCCGCGTCGATTCCGAGGGCGGCCGCCTTGTCCCGGTCGGGCACGACGAGGGCCTCCGGCAGCCCGACGCGCAGGCTCTTCTCGACGTCGACCATGCCGCCCTCGGCGACCATCGCGTCGAGCATCAGATCCGAGTAGCGGTCGAGCTCCTCGAGACTCGCGTTGCCGATGATCTCGACCTGGAAGTCGCGATCGCTCGTCGCCATGGGATCGACGACGGAGAACTCCTGCCCCGGAATCTGCGAGAGGGCCTCGCGGGTCGCGCGCATCAGCTCTTCCGCGCTCCGTTCCCGCTGGTCCCGCGGCTTGAGTCGCGCGTTCAGCATGCCGTCGGAGGGGCCGCCGATGCTCATGCTGGTCGGGCCGATGGCCGCGAAGGTCGAGGCGACCTCCGGCTGCGCGAGCAGCCACTTCTCGTTCTGCTCGAGGATCTCGGTCGTCCCTTCGAGCGAAGTGCCGGGGGGCGTCCGGAACTCGATGCTCACGAAGCCCGAGTCGGACTTGGGCATGAACTCCCCGTCGAGGCGGGATCCGGCCAGGATCGCGACGGCGATCGCAGCGACCGCGATCAGCGTCGTCTTCCCCCGGTTCGCGAGGGACCACTCGAGCACGGCGGTGTAGCGGTCCTCGAGTCCCTTGAACCAGACCTCGAGCCGCTGATGGAGGCTGTCCGCCCCCCGCTCCTTAGGCGGGGGCATGCGAGAGGCGAGCATCGGCGTGAGAGTGAGCGCCACGATCAGCGAGATGATCACGGCGACGGAGACCGTCACGCCGAACTCGGTCAGGAAGCTGCCCATCTGCCCCGACGCGAACGCCACCGGGATGAAGACCGCGGCCACGGAGAAGGTCGCCGCCATCGCCGCGAAGGTGATCTCGCGCGTGCCCTCCCGCGCCGCCTGCATCGCGTCCTTCCCGCCCTCGCGGTGACGCTCGATGTTCTCGAGCACGATGATCGCGTCGTCGATCACGACGCCGATCGCGAGGGTCAGACCGAGCAGGGTCATCGTGTTCAGGGTGAAGTCGAAGATCCAGATCATCCCGAACGTCGTGATCAGCGACATCGGAATGGCCGCGGCGACGATCAGGGTCGGCCGGAAACGTCGCACGAAGACGAAGACCACGACGACGGCGAGGAGGCCGCCGACCCAGAGCGCTTCGATCGTCTCCTCGAAGGACTCCCGGATCGTCTGCGAGTTGTCGATGAAGCCCTCGCTCTCGACGATGTGGATGCCGTCGGGCGTCTTTCCGCGGAGCTTGTCCATCCGCCGGATGAACTCGTCGACGATCGCGACCGTGTTTCCGTCGGACTGCTTCTTGACGGCGATCGAGAGCCCCGGCTTGCCGTTCATGTGCGAGATCTTTCGCACGTCCTCGGCGCCGTCCTCGATCCTCGCCACGTCCCGCAGCCGGATCGGCGCGTCCCCGTCCCAGGAGATCACCATCGCGCCGAGCTCGTCGATCGACCGGAACTCCGCGTCGGTCTTGAGCGCCCACTCGACGGTGTTGCCTTCGACGTAGCCCCCGGGCTGCTCGACGTGCTCACGCCGGAGCGCCGACAGCACGTCGCCGACGGCGAGCTTCCGCGCGCGGAGCGCCGCAGGGTCGATCCAGATCCGGATGTTCCGCTCGAGCTCGCCGTAGATCTCCGTCCCCGCAGCGCCGGGGATGCTCTCGATCATCGGCCGGATGTGCCGGTCGACGTACTCGGTCGTGTCCGTCGGATCGAGATCCGAGGTGATCGGCGCGTAGATGATCGGGAACATCGAGAAGTCCGCCTTGCCCAGGATCGGCGGATCGATGTCGTCCGGCAGGTCGTTCAAGCTCATGTTGATCTTGTCGCGCACGTCCTGGGCGGCGATGTCGACGTCGTAGTCGAGCTCGAACTCCATCATGATCCGCGCCATGCCCTGGGCGGCGGTCGAGTAGGTGTGATGGATCCCTTCGATGGTCGCGAACGCCTCTTCGAGGGGGTCGACGATCTCGTCCTCCATCGTCGTGGGCGACGCGCTCTCCATCGTCACGACGACGCCCACGTAGGGCATGGTCATGTCGGGGTAGCGATCGATGCCGAGCCGGCCGAGCCCGAGGACGCCGAACGTCGCGAGGGCGAGGGTCAGCATCCAGGTCAGGACCGGACGCTCGATGGAGAGGTCGGAGAGGCTCACGAGTCGGTCCCCCCGGCGGCCTCACCGGCGGCCACCTGGGACTGGGACGAGCCGCGCACGACCACGGACATGCCGTTGGCGAGCCCCCCGTGGCCACGACGCACGATCGCGTCTCCCGGCCGCACGTCGCCGCGCACCTCGATGAAGTCGCCGTCGGTCGCGCCCACCTCGACGGAGACGCGCTCGACCCGCCCCTCGTTGCCTTCGGTCGTCTTCACGCGATAGATCGAGGCGCCGCCGACGCGCTGGATCAACGCCTCGGCCGGGACCATCAGCACGTTCGATCGCTCGGCGACGCCGAGGTTGATGCGCGCGAAGAGCCCCGGGCGCAGGTGCCCCTCCGAGTTGTCGACTTCGGCCTTGATGCGGAGCGTCCGGGTCGCCGGGTCGACGGTCGGGGCGACGAACGTGACCCGCCCCTCGAAGACGCGTCCGGGGAACGCACCGACGGTGATGTCGACCTTCTGGCCGACGCGAACCCGCTCGGTATCGAGCTCGGTCAGGCTGAAGATCGCCTCCAGCGGGTCGAGGGCCACGAGCTCGAAGAGCGACTTCCCGACCTGCACGAACTGGCCGAGCTCGACGGATCGACGCGCGACCAGTCCCGCGAAGGGCGCCGCCACCGAGGAGTCGCGCACGCGGCGCTCGGCGACGCCGACCGCCGCCTGTTCCGCGCTGACCGCGGAGCGCGCCAACGCGAGCATCGTCTCCGCCTCCTCGAGCTGCTGGATCGAGGACACGTTCTGGGAACGCAGCTCGCGGATCCGCTTCGTCTTGCGCTTTTGGTTGGCGAGCTCCGCGCGCGCCTGCGCCAGCCGGGCCTCCGCCGCGGCGAGGTCGAGCTTGCGGCGCTCGGGATCGATCTCGATCACGACGACGCCTTCCTCGACGGAGCCGCCCTCGTCGATCGTGAGGTCCGTGACCCGGCCTTCGACCTCGGCGGCGATCTCGGTGTGGAAGCGGGCCTCGAGATCCCCGCTGGCCTCGATCTCCTCGGCCAGGGTGCGCGACTCGACCACGTAGACCGAGACCGAGGGCAGGAGCTCCTCGACCGTCACCTCTTCTTCGCCGCAGCCGGTGACGCCCGCGGACAGCGCGGCGACGAGCGCGAACGACAGGCCGCGCAGGCGGCTTCGCTTTCGAGCGCAGTGAGCGAGGGTCATCACGAGGGGTTCTCCATCTCGGCCATGCCGAGGAAAAGGGCGTCCAGCGCACGCTCGACGAGGCGGTCGTCCAGACTGAAATCGGGCTGTGAGAGTCGGAAGGAGACGAGGCCGTGGGCGAGCGCCCAGAGGATCTGCCCCGCGCTGTCGCGATCGAAGACGCCGAGGCGTCCGTGCGCCCCGAAGCGATCGATCGCACCCCCGATCTGGTCCTTCACGCGCTGCATCGCCGCCGGCTCGCGGCTCTCGCCCTTGCGGGAGAGCGTCGACATGAGGCGGGTGACGTTCGGGTTGTCGGCGCTGAAGTGGATGTAGGCGAGGAGCATCGCGCGCAGGTCCGACGGGGCATCGCCGGTCGGCGCCACCCGCTCGAGCTCGTCCGCGAGGCGGGAGACGCGCTCCTCGAGGAGCGCGTCGATCAGGCCGTCCTTGTCTCCGAAATAGTGGTAGACGGTCGGCGCGGAGTATCCGGCGCGCTTGCCGAGGGCGCGGATCGAGAAGTCCGAGCCGTTCTCCTCGATCATCAACGCCTCGGTGGCGTCCAGAATGGTGCGACGGGCTTCCTCACGCTGGCGCTTGCGACGTTCTGCCTGACGAGATCCGGCGCGTCGCGGTGACACGTCGGCGGCAGCGTCCTCCCCGGCGTTCTCGCAGTCGGCGATCTCGGCGATCGACTCCGCGAGGCGGGTGGCGCGGGCGTCCCGGGGAAGCTCCCTCGGGGACGATGAACTCATTTGAACGGGGGTCCTGTGACTTGACGGGCGGTCAGTCGATTGACCACCGTTACATAGCCCCTGGATCCACTAGCGTCAAGCTCACGCGTCGAGAGAAGGGAAAGACACCCGTCTCAGCCGAATCCGTTCCAGCCGATCACCTCCGACGCATCCTTCCGAAACGCCGGTTTGAAGTCGGTCCCCTTCGTGTAGGCGATGGGGAACAGGCCGACCTGGGTGAAATGCGCCGGAATCTCGAGGAGCTCCGCGAGGTCCGCCTCCCGCCAGAGGTGCCCCGTCGTCCAGGCGCTGCCGAGCCCCCTCGCCCGCAGCGCGAGCATGAAGCTCCAGACCGACTGGATGATCGAGCCCCAGGAGCTCGCCTGGTAGAAGACGTTCGCCTGCTCCATCCGGCCGGCGAAGACGGGGATCAGCACCGCGGGGAGGCGGTGGAAGTTCTCCCGGAGATGATCCACCGAGGTGCTGATCAGGTCCGCCCGCGGCACGACCGCTCCGGGATAGCCGCCGCTCTCGTCGAGCTTGGCGACGTAGTCGTCGAGACCCCCGTTGTAGATGGCGGCCACCTTCGCCATGAGCTCCGCATCGTCGACCACGATCCAGCGCCAGTTGTTCATGTTGCCGCCGTTGGGCGCCTGGAAGGCGATCTCCAGGCATTCCTCGATCAGCGCTCGCGGAACCGGCCGCTCGAAGTCGAGTCGTTTGCGCACCGCGCGGGTCGTCGTCAGCAGGGCATCGGGATCGAGGTCGAGCATGATTCTCCTCTTCGGGTTCCGGATTCGCGGACCGGAACGCATCGTCCCGGATTCCCGCAGCGCCCGCGACGCAGCGTCCCGGGACGGTCGGTCGATGGTGACCAATTCGACCTCGATCTGCACCATACTCCACGAGCGGTGGCCGTCGCTTCGGCGGCGCCGGAGGTGGCCGAACGAGATCGAGGCGCTCTCCGCTCCCCGCGCAAGGCCCGCCTGACCCGCGTAAGGTCCCACCGGGACGGAGCGGACGCCGCACCGCCCTCTCCCGACGACGCGATCACCGAGCCCTCGATCTCCGGAGCCATCGAATAACATGTCCCCGATGCGACGTCTCCTGATCGCCAACCGCGGAGAGATCGCCCTCCGGATCGCGCGGACCGCCCGGGAGCGCGGCCTCGAATCCGTCGCGGTCCACGCGCCCGAGGACGCGGCCTTGGCGGCCGAGTACGGTTCCGACGCGACCGCGCCCCTCGCCGGTCGCGGCGTCGCCGCCTACCTCGACGTCGCCGACCTCGTGCGCGTGGCGACGTCGCAGCGATGCGACGCGCTCCACCCGGGCTACGGCTTCCTGTCCGAGAGCGCCGACCTCGCGCGGGCCTGCGCGGACGCGGGCCTCACCTTCGTCGGCCCCGCGCCCGAGACGCTCGCGCTCTTCGGCGACAAGCACGCCGCCCGCGCGCTCGCCGACGAGCACAAGGTCACGATCGTCCCGGGGATCGGAGCGCCCTGCTCCATCGAATCGGTGGAAACGTTCCTCGCCGAGGAGCCGGCGGACGGGGCGATCCTGCTGAAGGCCGTGGCCGGCGGCGGCGGACGCGGGATGCGACGCATCGATCGCGGCGACGACGTCGCGGCGATCTTCGAGCGCTGCGCCTCCGAAGCGGAGCGGGCCTTCGGCTCCGGCGCGCTCTACGCAGAGCGCCTCGTCGAAGACGCGCGACACATCGAGATCCAGATCGTCGCCGACGCGAACGGAGAGATCGGGCACCTGTGGGAGCGCGACTGCTCGCTGCAGCGCCGCCATCAGAAGCTCGTCGAGCTCGCGCCGGCGCCGGGCCTCGAAGCATCGGTACGCGACCACCTGATCGAGGCCGCGCACACCCTCGCGCGCGCGGCGGGCTTCGTCGGCGTCGGCACCTTCGAGTTCCTCCTGACCGCGAGCGGCGAGACGTTCTTCATCGAGGCGAATCCCCGGCTCCAGGTCGAGCACACCGTGACCGAGGAGATCACCGGCGTGGATCTCGTCGACGTGCAGCTCTCCCTGGCCGAGGGCCGATCGCTCGCGGAGCTCGGTCTCGCATCGCCGCCGCCGCGCCGTGGCCGTGCCGTCCAGGTGCGCGTGCTCGCCGAGACCCTCGGTGCCGACGGGACGGTGCAGCCGAGCGCGGACCTCGTCACCCGCTGGCGCCCCCCGAGCGGCCCGGGCGTCCGGGTCGATTCGGCGATGCGCGAAGGGCTCGCGCCCCACCCCGCCTTCGACTCCCTGCTCGCGAAGCTGGTCGTGCGGTCGGACGGCGATGCATCGAGACTGACCGCTCGGCTCGAGCGCGCGCTCCAGGAGTTCCGCATCGAAGGTCCCGACACCAACCTCGACTGGCTCTCGGCGCTCGTCGCGCGTCCGGAGGCGCTCTCCGGCGCCGCGACGACGCGCTTCGTCGAGACCCGGGCGAGCGGGCTCGCCCGCGAAGCGGCCGTCCGGCGGAGCCGACGTCCGGCGCCGGAGGGCCACGCAGGCGACGCCCGGGCCGGCGCCGCGACCGCCGCCCAGGCGGGGCGGACCGCCGAGGCGTCGGAGCCCGAGCTCGCGGAGGGAGGGACGGCGATCCGTGCGCCCCTGATCGGGACCGTGCTCGAGTGGTACGTCGGGGCCGGGGACGCCGTGTCCGCGGGAGCGCCGCTCGCGGTGCTCGAGTCGATGAAGATGGAGCACGTGATCGAAGCGACGGTGAGCGGAAGGGTCGCCACGTGCCTGGCCGAAGTCGGCGACGTCGTCGCCGAGGGCCAGCTCCTGCTCGTCCTCGAGGCGCAGGCGCCCGCCTCCGACGAAGCCCGCGCGCGCGTCGAGATCGACCTCGATGCGATCCGACCGGATCTCGCCGCGCTCCGCGCGCGCGAAGCGCTGCTGGAGGACGCGGCCCGCCCCGACGCCGTCGCGCGCAGGCGCGCGCGAGGGCAACGGACCGCCCGCGAGAACCTCGCGGCGGTCTGCGACGAGGGCAGCTTCTCGGAATACGGTGGCTTCGCGATCGCCGCGATGAAGAAGGTGCGCCCGGTCGAGGAGCTGCGGGCGAAGACGCCGGCGGACGCGATCATCACCGGAACGGGTCGCGTGAACGGCGACCTCTTCGACGCCGAAGCCGCGCGCTGTGCGCTGCTCGTCGTCGATGCGACGGTCCTCGCCGGAACCCAGGGCTTCTTCCACCACAAGAAGATCGATCGCATCCTCGAGATCGCCGAGCACGGCCGGATGCCCGTCGTCTTCTATCCGGAAGGCGGCGGCGGGAGACCGAACGACACCGACGCCAGCGACGTCTTCGTCGCGGGCCTCAACATCACGAGCTTCTCCGCCTTCGCGAAGCTGTCGGGCATGGTGCCGCGGATCGCGGTGGTGTCGGGCTACTGCTTCGCGGGCAGCGCCGCCTTCGCCGGCTGCGCCGACGTGATCATCGCGACGAAGAATGCCTGCCTCGGCATGGGCGGCCCGGCGATGATCGAAGGCGGCGGCCTCGGCGTCTACGAGCCGAAGGAGATCGGTCCCACCTCGGTCCAGGCCCCGAATGGCGTGATCGACTTGCTCGTCGAGGACGAGCAGGAGGCGGCGGTCGTCGCCAGGCGGACGCTCTCCTACTTCCAGGGCGCGACGAGCGCCTGGGAGGCGCCGGACCCGCGCATCCTGCGGCACGTGATCCCGGAGAATCGGCGCCGGATCTACGACGTGCGCGCGCTGATCCTCGGCCTCTTCGACCGGGGCAGCCTCCTCGAGCTGCGACGCGCCTTCGCCCCCGGCATGGTCACCGCGCTCGCCCGGCTCGAGGGCCGGCCCGTCGGACTGATCGCGAACGATCCGATGCACCTCGGCGGCGCGATCGACGACGCAGGCGCCGAGAAGGCCGCGCGCTTCCTCCAGCTCTGCGACGCCTTCGGCCTGCCCATCGTCTCGCTCTGCGACACGCCGGGCTTCATGGTGGGCCCCGACGTCGAAGCACGGCAGCAGGTCCGCAAGGTCTCGCGCCTCTTCACCGTCGGCGCGAACGTGAGCGTCCCGCTCTTCTGCGTGATCACCCGCAAGGGCTACGGGCTCGGTGCCCAGGCCATGGCCGGCGGCGGGTTCACGGCCCCCTTCGACACCGTGGCGTGGCCGACCGGCGAGATCGGGGGCATGGGCCTCGAAGGCGCCGTCAACCTCGGCTTCAAGAAACAGCTCGAGGCCTGCGCGACGGACGCGGAACGGAACGCGCTCTTCGAGAAGCTCGTCGGCGTGATGTACGACAAGGGGAAGGCGCTGAACGCCGCCGCAGCGCTCGAGTTCGACGCGGTGATCGATCCGGCGGAGACCCGGGACCGGATCCTTCGCGGGCTCGACGCGTTCGGACCGATCGACCGGGGCCCGCGGCGCTTCGTCGACACCTGGTAGGGGAAGCGAGCGGGGGGCTCTCCCGGGCGCCTCGCCCGCCTCAGACCTCGCCGAACTCCCTGGCCTTCGCCGCCCGATACTCCTCCATCGGACGGAACTCCGAATCGTTCTCGAACTTCGCCTTCACGTCGGCCAGGACCTCTTCGTCGGACATGGTCGGATCCCAGCCCTGCGCCGCCGGCTGCTTCACGTGCCAGGGCGAGTCGCAGAAGACCTCGATTCCGTTGCCTTCCGGGTCCGAGAAGTAGACCGAGATCGCGTTGCCGTGGGTGAGGGGCATGTGGCTCTTCACGCGCGGATCCTTCGACACCTTGTCGATCATCGTCTTCACGTCGGTGAGGGACTCCACCCGGAAGGCGTTGTGCTCGAGGCTCGAAGCGTCCTCTTCGCCCCGCCCATCCGTCAGGGCGAGCTGGTGGTGGTCGCTCGAGCTTCCGCTGAGGAAGACGATCTCCGGCTCGCCCGGGAGCGGAAGCGGACCGCGGTCGGCGACGACGAAGTCCAGCATGTCGGTATAGAAAGCGATCATCGCTTCGATGTCGCGCACCTTGAGCACGGAGTGGGACCAGCGGACCTGCATCTCGGATCTCCTCAGTCGAATGCTAGGCGCTCTGCGCGCCTCGAACGAGGCGCCCCGGGAGCGCCCCCGTGTGTTCGCCGTTCCGGAACGTGACCTGTCCGGACACGACGGTGGCTTCGTATCCCCGGGCCTTCTGGACGAAGCGCGCCGCGCCGGCCGGGAGATCCGTCGCGATCTCCGGAAGCGCGTTCTCGAGCGCCTCGAGGTCGATCACGTTGAGATCGCCCTTCTTTCCCGGCTCGAGCGTACCCCGATCGAGGAGGCCGTAGAGCGCCGCCGTGTCCGCCGTCATCTTCCGGACTGCCTGCTCGATCGGAAGCTTCGGCCCGCGGGTCCGGTTCTTCACCCAGTGCGAGAGGAGCGAGGTCGTCATCGACGCGTCGCAGATTGCCCCGCAATGCGCCCCGCCGTCGCCGAGCCCGAAGGCCGTCCGCGGATGCTCGAGCATCTCGCGCACGCTCTCGAGGTCGTAGTCGCTGTAGTTGAGCAGCGTGAGCATCAGCAGCTGCTTGCCGTCCATCTCGAGCAGCCAGTCGTAGAGCAGCTCGAAGGGATCGACGCCGCGACGCTCGGCGATCGCCTTCAGGCTCTCCTCCGGCGGCGGCTCGTAGTTCGGCGGGTCTCCCAGCCGGAAGATCTTGTCGATTCCCTTCTCGATCATCTCGACCACGACCTTGATCTGCGGGATCGCGTAGACCGACTCCTCCCCGAGGATCTGCGCGCGAACCGCGGGCTTCCGCAGCTCGGCGACGCGCTCGTCGAGGGGCAGCTCCGCCAACGCCATGTAGCTCGGGCGGAAGCTGAAGGGATGGAAGGACTGATGACCGATCAGCAGCGTGTTGGGCCGCGCCGACACCTGCGGGCGCAGGTCCGCCCCCTCGGCGTTCGCCGCATCGACGAGGTCGAGGAGCCGCTTCCAGTCCCGCGGTGCGACGTCGTGCTGTACCAGGGCGAACGAGACGGGCCTCCGGATCTCCTTGGAGAGCCGCCCCATCCAGTCCATCTCCTTGTCGGGCGCGGACATGTCCTCGCCCTGGATGCCGGCGGGCGCGAGCTCGACGATCCCCTCGCCGAGCTCACCGAGGACCCGCGCGATCCCGAAGATCTCGTCCTCGGCGCCGTGGGTGCCGGGGACGACCTCGCCGTCGACGGCGCGGTGGACGATCGTGCGCGACATCGAGAAGCCGAGGGCCCCCGCGGCGATCGCCTCCTTCACGATCGCCGCCTGCCCTTCGATGTCCTCGGGCGTGGCGGGCTCGTTCTTCGCTCCGCGCTCGCCCATCACGTAGGCGCGGACGGCACCGTGGGGCACCTGCGTGCCGATGTCCATCGCGTACTGGCGGCCCTCGAGCGCGTCGAGGTATTCGGGGAAGCTCTCCCAGCTCCACTCGATGCCCTCGTGGAGCGCGGTCCCGGGGATGTCCTCGACCCCTTCCATCAGACCGATCAGGAACTCCTGCTTGCCCTTTGCGACCGGCGCGAAGCCGACGCCGCAGTTGCCCATCACGAGGGTCGTGACGCCGTGCCAGGCGGTGGGCGTGAGCAGCGAGTCCCAGGTCGCCTGCCCGTCGTAGTGGGTGTGGATGTCGACGAAGCCCGGGGTCACGATCTTCCCCGTCGCGTCGATCACCTCCCGGGCGTCGCCGTCGACCTCACCGACCTCGACCACCCGGCCGTCGCTGATCGCGACGTCGCCCACGAAGGGCGCGCGGCCCGTTCCGTCGACGATGGTTCCCCCTCGAACGATCAGATCGATCATGTCCATCTCCTGGCGTGTGGCGCGATCGTTCCGCGCCACGTTCAAGCGGGAAGCGCGACCTGGAGAGCATCGCCCTCCGCGCGAACCGCATAACAGGTTCCGGCGCGCCGGATCGGCATGCCCTGCGGCGAGCCGTCCCGGACGTCCATCAGCCCACCGTGCAGCGGGCATTCGAGGAGCGTACCCCGGATCAGCGCCCCGGCCATCGAGACCCGCACGTGCGGGCACTCGTCGTGCAGGACGTAGGGCGCGCCTTCGGCGTTGCAGAGCAGGAGCGCGAGGTCACCGACGGTGAACGCGGCGACCTGCCCCTCCGGCGGCATCGGGACCGGGACGTCGACCCAGCGGACGTCGCCCCCGGGAGCGGGCTCAGACACCGCCTTCCGCCGATCTTCCGCGCTCGATGTACTCGTCCAGGGTGCGGTGGTGGTGCAGGATCCGGACCTCCTGCTCTCCGAGGTGCAGATCCTCGAAGGCCCGGGAGTTCATGCCGGCCTGGATCCGCGGCAGGTTGTAGAGGTCCTCGTCGATGAGGTCGCCCCCGTCGCACACACCGGCGAGCGTATCCCCCGCCGCCGTCGAGAAGAACTGCTTCTCGGGCCGGGGCACGTCGACGCCCGGGGCGTTCATCAGGTTCCAGAAGTCGAAGTACATCTTGTTCGGATCCGTGGGATGCGGACGGTGCATGAACACCCAGGTGAAGAGCGCGTGGGTGTTGAAGGTCATGTTCGGGAAGACGGTGTAGTGGAAGTCGTCGCAGAGCTGCGCCTCGTTCAGGTCGTCGAGGTTCGCCCCGAGCGACGGCGCGATCTTCCGCTGCTGCTCCGCGAACGCCGTGCGGGCCTCTTCGGGGGAGCCCTCGAAGTCCGTGATCCCGACGCGCTGGAGGAACATCTCCTTGATCTCGGGCGTGACCGTGTCGGCGCCGGGATGGCGCAGGCTCGCCTGCACTTCCGGGAAGATCATCCGCGTGTGCTTGTCGTAGCAGTCGTAGAGGGTGCGGGTGTCGTCGCTGAAGGCGAGCGTCCAGGTATGGGTCGCCGCCAGGTGATAGGCCTCGTTGAAGGCGTCGACGCTCGTCTTCCAGTTGCACTCGATCTCGATCGTCGCGTCGAAGGAGATCTTCCAGTCTTCGAAGTGGTAGGGATCGAGGTGCTCGGGAATCACGCCGAGGTAGCGCTCGAGGGGCTCGGCCTGCGGGTCGAGGTTCACGAAGACGAAGCCGCCCCAGGTGTCGCAGAGCACCGGACGGAGCGAGAGCTTGTCGGAGGGGACGCCCTGCGGAAAGCACTCCGGGTCCTGCGCACCGAGCAGCGCGCCGTCGATCCCGAACTCCCACCCGTGGAAGAGACAGGAGAACTTCTCCGCGTGGCCCCGCCCCGGCTCGCGCAGCCGATTGCCGCGGTGCATGCAGACGTTGTATCGCGCGCGGATCGAACCGTCCGGCTGCTTGATCACGAGAATCGACTCGGGGCCGAGCTCGAAGGTGAAGTAGTCCCCCGGCCGGTCGAGATCCGAGACCCTTCCGGCGCAGACCCACGTCTTCGTCCACATGTGCTGCCACTCGAGCGCCGCGAACGCCGGACTCGTGTAGCGGGACTTCGGAATCGGGGCGTAGTCGATCCCCGGGTCCGGGGCGCGCTCCATCGGAGTGGCGAGCGGGGTCGAAGCAGCCATCGTCGATCCTCCAGGAGCGGAGCGGGTTGCGTTCCGGGCAGCAGCGCCCGCGGACGGGATCCTAGAGGGGACGGGATCCGACCGTCAATCGGTCCGGACGAGCCTCGTGCGCGATGCCCGGATGGCAGGCAGTCGTGCCGGAAGCTGCCCAAACGGCGAGCAGCGCGCGGCCCACCGTCCGCCGCGGACGCGGACCGTCGGGGCTGAGGACGATTCCAGGGCACTCTCAGCCCGCTCGGGACGCCTTCGAGGCATTGAGCCGCCGGTCCGCCTTTGGCACAGTCGTTGCTTATTCCCGCGGTGTGTGGAGCTCGATCCGAGCCGCCTCCGCATGCATCCCGAATGCGTCGACGATCGCGTCGTCCCGGGGGCGTCTGTGGTGACGGTGAGGGGAGACCCGGTAGTGTGCGCGAGTCGACTCGAACGGGTCGCTCGCGGCCCTGGGCGCGTCTCCGCGAACTTCCTGTGAACGCACGTGAGCGCGCTCCCAGCAACCAACCCGAACCGATGGCGCTCGATGCCAGGAGCCGAGAGCAGAACCGGTTCACCAGCCCCAACGAAATGGAGGTCCCCCCGAAATGGGTACCAAGTCCAAGCTCGAGTACATCTGGCTTGATGGTTACAAGCCGACCCAGAGCCTGCGAAGCAAGACGAAGATCGTCGAGGACTTCTCCGGCAAGCTCGAAGACTGTCCGATGTGGTCGTTCGACGGCTCCTCGACCGAGCAGGCCGAGGGCGGATCCTCCGACTGCCTCCTGAAGCCGGTCGCCTGCTACCCGGACCCGGGCCGCAAGAACGGCTTCCTCATCATGACCGAGGTGCTCAACCCCGACGGCACGCCGCACGAGTCGAACGGCCGCGCGACGATCGACGACGCGGACGACGACTTCTGGTTCGGCTTCGAGCAGGAGTACTGCATCTGGGACCCGGAGAACCGCGCGCCGATCGGCTTCCCGCCCGGCGGCTTCCCGAATCCCCAGGGCCAGTACTACTGCTCGGTCGGAGCGGAGAACGCGGTCGGCCGGGAGATCGTCGAGGAGCACCTCGACCTCTGTCTCGATGCCGGCATCAACGTCGAGGGCATCAACGCCGAGGTGATGTGCGGTCAGTGGGAGTACCAGGTGTTCGCCAAGGGCGCCGCGAAGGCCGGCGACGAGACCTGGGTCTCCCGCTACCTGCTCGAGCGGACCGCCGAGAAGTACGGCATGGCGATCGAGTGGGAGCCGAAGCCGGTGAAGGGCGACTGGAACGGTTCGGGTATGCACGCCAACTTCTCGAACACGCTCCTCCGCACCTGCGGTGACCAGTCGGTCTACGACCAGGTCTGCAAGGCCTTCGAGCCCGTCGTCGCCGACCACATCGCGGTCTACGGCGCCGACAACGACCAGCGCCTGACAGGCCAGCACGAGACGCAGTCGATCGATCAGTTCAGCTACGGCGTGTCCGATCGCGGTGCGTCCATCCGCATCCCGATCGCGACGGTCGAGAACGGCTGGAAGGGCTGGCTCGAGGATCGCCGACCGGCGTCCAACGCCGACCCCTACAAGGTCGCGTCGATCATCGTGAAGACCGCGAAGGCGGCTTCGGCGAACATCAAGGCGTAGGGTCGACCTACGGGCCGGCCTCGCCGGCACGACGTTCGAACAAGGGGCGTCCGGACTTCGGTCCGGGCGCCCTCTTGCTTTGTGTGGCTTGGGGTAGGGGGCCGTGCCAAGACGCGGCGTCTGCTCCCTAGATTTCAAAGCGCGCGCGACCGTCCGCAGCACCGTCACGCGACTGCTGAAAACTCCTGACTCCCCCACCGTCCGCAGGGCTGGGGAGAGAGGGTGCCGCGCGCAGTTGGGAGCGCGCGCTCTGCACGCGACCGAGCAAGGTGCCCCTGCGCGCGGACGTGTTTGAGCACGGTGCCCTCTCTCCCCAGACCGAAGCACGGCGGCCTGAGACAGAGGAATCCAGCTCTAGACCACGACCTCGGGCCGGAGGACGGACGCGCTCGCCCCGTCCCGCTCGATCCGCTTCGTCGCCTTCAGGACCGACGAGCCGATCGCCGCGATCCGGATGTCGCCGAAGGGCGTGCCGCCCACGCGATTGTTGATCATCGCGACCGAGAGCCGCCGCGAGGGATCCGCCCAGGCCCCCGAACCGCCGAACCCGAAATGGCCGAAGGCGGAGCGCAGGCCCCCCTTGTAGGTGAAGGCCGTGTGGTAGCCGAGACGCCAGTACATGCGGATCGGCAGCACGCGGTCCGCGGTCTTGACCTGGACCTGGCTCATCCGGCGTACCGCAGAGGGCGAGAAGAGTCGCGTGCCGTCGAGGGTGCCCTCTTCCGCGATCGCCGCGTAGAGCCGCGCGAGGGAGCGCGCCGTGAAGAGACCGTTCGCGGCCGGAACCGGGACGTCGAGGATGCGCGCGTCGTCGAAGAGCGCCGCCGCACCGTCCGGAGGAACGAGCGCATCGAGCAGGTGCTTCACGTCGAGGCGCGAGCCCACGAGGCGGCCGAGACGGGTGAGGTTCGTCGCCGTGCGATCGGAGAAGATCCGATCCATCACACCGGAACGCGAGGCGCCCGGCCGGCTCGAGAGCTGTGCGGCGCGCGCCTTCGCCTCCGGCGGTGCCCCGATGTAGATCCCGTCGAGACCGAGGGGCACCTCGAGCTCGTCGCGAATCACGTCGCCGAGGGGCTGGCCGGCGACGCGTTGGATCAGCTCGCCGGTCAGCCAGCCGTAGGTCAACGCGTGATAGGCGCTGTGGGTCGTCGGGCGCGCCTCCGCCGCGGCGAGCCGATCGGTCATGTACTCCCAATCGAGGATGCGCTCGCCCCGGTCGATCAGCGGCCGGATCCGCGAGAGCCCGGCGCGATGGGTCATCAGGTCGCGAACGCTGATCGTCCCCTTGCCGTTCGCGCCGAACTCGGGCCAGTAGCGCGCGACCGGATCGTCGTAGTCGAGCTCGCCCCGATCGACGAGCCGATTGAGGAGGGTCGAGGTGATCCCCTTCGACGTCGAGAAGGACATCGACATCGTCTCTTCCCGCCAGGGCCGGCCGTGCTCGTCCCGCACGCCACCCCAGAGATCGACGACCTTGCGCCCTTCGTAGTAGACGCAGACCGCGGCGCCCCCGCCGCTCGCGTCGATCTGGCGCTCGAAGGCCCGGGCCACCGGCCAGAACGCCGCCGCCACGGATCCGGATATCGACATGTCCCCCCTCGGTGGTCCCGCCTCCTCGGGCCGGCTCCAACCGCCCGACGATAGCCCTCGCCGTCCTCCCGGGCAGGACCCCGCGGCGGATCCTCGAGGCCGACGAGCTGAAATCGCTCTTGACACGTCGCGGTGTCGGCGGTTCTTATGGAAGGGGCGACCAGCCTCGGAGATCTCATGCGCATCCTCGTCACGGGCGGAACGGGCTTCATCGGCTCCCACACGGTTCGCGCGCTGCTCGCGGCGGGGCACGACGTCAAGCTCCTCGTACGGAACGAGGAGAAGACACGGCGGCTCTGGGCGGAGACGCCGCAGGTCCTCGAGGACCTCGTCGTCGGCAAGATCACCTCCGGCCCAGCGACGGTCGATGCACTCCGCGACTGCGAGGGCCTCGTGCACACCGCCGCGCCGGTCGCGCTCGCCGTCTCCCGCGCCGAAGCGCGCCGGGTCGCACGCGACAACCTGCGCTCCGTGCGTCTGTTGATCGATCGCGCCCTCGAGGACGGGCTCCAGCGGATCGTGCATCTCTCGACGACGGCCCTCTTCGACACGACCGGCCTCGACGTCGCCGACGAGGACGCGCCGATCGTGCAGGGCGGCGACACCTACGCGCTCTCGAAGACCGCCCCGGAGAAGCACCTGCGAAGACTGCAGGACGAGGGGGCGCCGCTCTCGATCGTCTATCCGCCGGGCGTGATCGGACCGGACGATCCCGGCCTCTCGGAAGCGATGCGCGGCATCCAGCAGATGATGCAGGCGAGCGTGATGATCACGAGCTCCGGCTTCCAGACCGTCGACGTGCGCGACGTGGCCGCGCTCCACGTGGCCCTCGTCGAACGCGATCCGCCGCAGCCCGGCCGCTATATCGCGACCGGTCGCTTCCTTCCCTGGGAGGAGTACGCGGAGCTGCTCGATCGCGCGGCGGGGGTGCGGCTTCCCCGCGCGAGGATCCCCGGCCGGGCCGTCCGGTTCTTCGGACGCCTCGGAGATCGCCTGCGCCCCTTCGTCGACCTCGACCCGGCGCTCTCCCGCGAAGCGACACGCCTCGCGACCCAGTGGGTCGCCTTCGACGCCAGCCGCGCCGAGCGCGAGCTGGGCGTGAAGTTCCGCGACCCGATCGAGACGCTGATGGACACGGTCCGCTGGCTCGCTGCCGAGGGACACATCGACCGGGAACGCGCGCTCCGCTTCACCCACCCGGGACGCGGGCGAGCGTAGAGGTCGCCTCTCGCGGCTCCTTCCGGGCCTGAACCGCAGTCACGACCGAGTCGACGCGTCCGGGAACCTTTCGGGATCTGCCTGCCCCACCGGTCCGAGCCCGATGGACGGGAGAGCGGGATCGACCCGGGAGGACGGCGATGGCGAGGATCGAAGGCGTACGAGACGAAGAAGCGGGGTTCCTGACGAAGCGGGTCTTCTCGGCGGCCGCGAAGCAGGTCGGCGCCGTGCCGGATCCGCTCCGGATCATGGCGAAGAGCCGCGCCACGATGTGGGGCGCGGGGCTCCTCCAGATCAGCCTCGACCGGGGCCAGACGGTGCCGGCGCGACTGAAGACCCTCGCCTGCCTCAAAGCCGCCTCGATGATCGGGTGCGTCTTCTGACTGGACATCAACTCTGCCGTCGGCAGGGAACACGGCCTCACCGAGGCACAGCTCCGGGCCATCCCGCGTCACGCGGAGAGCGATGCCTTCGACGCGCTCGAGATTCTCGTCCTCGACTACACCGTCGCGCTCACGCGCACGCCGGCGACGGCCAGCGACGCGCAGGTGGAGACGCTGCTCCAGCACCTCTCCGAAGAGCAGCTGGTCGAGCTGACCGGCGTGATCGCCCTCGAAAACTTCCGGGCGCGGTTCAACCGCGGCTTCGACGTCGCCGACCAGGGCTTCTCGAGCGGCGCGTTCTGCGCGCTCCCCGAGGCCCATCCGGCGCTCGGGGACGGATAGCCGGCAGCGGCTCCGGTGACCTAGAGTGATCGGGCCCGCGCAGCGACGCGCGTTCCCTTTCATTCGAGGAGCCCCCATGTCCGCATCGTCCCGCATCGAGCCCCGCATCGTCCGTTATGGTGGCGCGCTCTTCGACCAGAACGAGATCGACCGCGTCAACGCCCAGCTGGCCGACCCGATGGGCCTCATGCCCGGCGAGAAGGTCATGGAGTTCGAGGCGCGCGTCGCCGAGTACATGGGCATGCGGCACGGCGTGATGGTGAACTCCGGCTCGTCGGCGCTGATGATCGCGATGCGCCTGGCCAACCTGCCGCTCGGCAGCGAGGTGATCACCCCCGCCCTCACCTTCTCCTCCGACGTCGCCGCGATCTACCACGTGGGCTGCACGCCGGTCTTCCTCGACGTCGGCCTCTCGGACTACCAGATCCGCGTCGACCAGATCCCGGACGTGATCACCGAGGACACGCGCGCGATCCTGATCCCCGATCTCGTGGGCGGCATCTGCGACTGGGACCTCGTCCGGAGATACGCCGACGAGCACGACCTCTTCGTCATCCACGACTCCGCGGACACCCTCGGCGGAACGCTCCGCGGACGCAAGACCGCGACCCGCGCCGACATCTCGATCACGAGCTTCTCGATCCACCACATCATCACCGCCCTCGGCAACGGCGGGATGGTCTTCTTCGACGACGACAAGTACCTCGACCGCGCCCTGCATCTGCGTGCTTGGGGCCGCTCGTCCGAGAAGTACATGTTCGGCACGCAGGTCGAGAACAGCGACGGGCGCTTCCTCGAGGACCTCGACGGCGTCGAGTACGACGGGCTCTTCATCTTCGAGGAGAACGCCTACGGCTTCATCCCGAACGAGTGCGGCGCGGCCTTCGGCCTCGGCCAGATGGACAAGATCGACACGCTCTGGAAGCTC
>JAUIMK010000307.1 GCA_030432735.1 bacterium | reverse complement strand
TGCGGGGCGCGAGGGCGAGGCCGGCACGCATGCCAGGACCGTCACCGGGGGTCAGCGCGTCGGACAGGGCCAGACCACCGCCGGCGCCGGCGACGAAGAACAGGCCGTCGTTGATCGGCACGTGCAGAGAGGGCTCGACCATGAAGGAGAGCTGCGACGTGGCCTCGTCGGCGACCGAGAGGTGACGCACGCCGACGATCCCGCTCAGCTCGAGGTTGTCGAAGAGGAAGTACCCGACCATCGGATCGGAGACGGCATCCCAGATCTTGGACGCGAAGAAGACCGTACCGATCACGCCGGGGGCGATCAGGAGCACGTCGGTCGCGAACTGCATGTACACGACGGTGACCATCATGTAGAGCAGATAGAGCGGCGCGACCGGCGCGGCGTAGTCGACGAGCAGGCTGCGCTCGACCGGCGTCGGGGCGGCGGGAGCGACGATCGGGCTTCCGCTCGTGGGCGTCACGGATTCGGACAAGGGCGCTCCCGGCGTTCGGATCGCCTCACGCTATCACGCCGCCCGGACCGAGGCAGGCAGTCTCGCCGTGCCGTCCGCCGCGGCCACGCCTGGAGCGGCGCGCCACGGATCGACGCGCAACGAGCGCTAGGATCGGTCGCGAACGTGGGGGAGACCGGATCGATGAACGGAGCGAAGACCGAAGGCCAGCAAGCACGACGCGAAGCGCCCCTCCCCCTCGCCGACCTCCACGTCGTCGACCGGACCCGCGGGCTGGCGGGCGCCTATGCGGGGAAGCTGCTGGCAGACGCCGGCGCGACGGTGTGGAAGGTCGAACCGCCCGAAGGCGATGCCCTGCGCGGCTGGTCGGCGTCGGGCCAGAGCCTCGACGAAGCGGGAGACGGCGTGCTCTTCCGCTACCTCCACGCGTCGAAGCGTTCGGTCGTTCTCGACCCGGCGACGAGCGAGGGGCGCCGGACGATCCTCGCTCTCTACGCCCGCGCCGGCCTCGTCTTCGACGACCGAACCGACGGGCGCGAAGACCCCGACACGGGCTTCGAAGCGCTCCGTGCCCGTCGACCCGACGCGAGCTGGATCTCGATCACGCCCTTCGGCTGCACCGGCCCCTGGCGCTCCTTCCCGGCGAACGAGTTCACGCTCCAGGCGTGGTGCGGCTCGACGGCGAGCCATGGGCGGGCGGGACGCGAGCCCCTCGCGGCCGGCGGCGAGCTCGGTGAATACACCGGCGGACTCTACGCCGCGATCGCCGCCCTCGCCGCCCGCGAGCAGGCCGATCGAACCGGTCGCGGCCGCTTCGTCGACCTCTCGCTCCTCGAGGCGATGGCGCCGACCTTCACGAACGTGGCCCACGTCTGGGGGAGCTTCTCCGGCACCTGGGAGGTTCCCCCTTCCGAGGAGATCCCGGGGATCGAACCGACCCGGGACGGACACATCGGCTTCTGCATCTTCACCGGTCAGCAGTGGCAGGATTTCTGCGTGCTGATCGAGCGACCGGACCTGCGCGACCGACCGGAGCTCGCGACCATGATGGGCCGACTCGCCTGCGCCGACGAAATCCGCGACATCGTGCGCGGCTACACGCGGCAGCACTCGACGGCAGACCTCCTCGAGCGCGCGGAGCTGCTGCGCATCCCGGTCGCGCCGATCGGCCACGGCGCGATGCTCCCCGGCCTCGACCATCTCCGGGAGCGCGAGGTCTTCGTGCGCAATCCGCGGGGCGACTTCCTGCAGCCGCGCGTGCCCTACCGACCGGGCGCCTGGCAGCCACGTCCCTTCGAGCCGGCGCCGCGGCTCGGTGCGCACACGGCCGACGCGTGCGAAGCGGCCGACGCGCGCAACCCCGGCCCGTCATCGGCGGAGGCCGGCGGCACCGAGACGCTCCGGCCGACCGCGAAGCCGGCCGCCACGAGCGACCTGCCCCTCGCGGGCCTGCGGATCCTCGACTGCACGGCCTTCTGGGCCGGTCCCTGGGGCGGTCACGTGCTGTCGCTGCTCGGCGCGGAGGTGATCCACGTGGAAGCGATCCAGCGGCCGGACGGGATGCGGCTCGGCTCGGTGAAGACGCCGGCCGACGACCGCTGGTGGGAGTTCGGTCCGACCTTCGCCGCCTCGAATCTCGGCAAGCGATCGATCACCCTCGACCTCACGCGCGACGAGGGCGTCCTGCTGTTGCTCCGCCTGGCGGGGCACTGCGACGCGATGATCGAGAACTTCTCGGCGCGGGTGATGGACCAGTTCGGCATCGACTGGGAGCGGCTCTCGGCGGCCAACCCCGAGCTCGTCTACGTGCGCATGCCGGCCTTCGGCCTCGACGGCCCGTGGCGCGATCGCGTGGGCTTCGCCCAGACGATGGAGCAGCTCTCGGGGATGGCCTGGCTGACGGGTTATGCCGACGGCTCCGAGCAGGAACGACTGCCGATGAATGCGCGCGGGCCGACGGATCCGCAAGCCGGCCTGCACGCGGTGTTCTGCACGCTGCTCGGCCTGGCCCATCGCCGCCGGACGGGCCACGGCACGCAGATCGAGCTGCCCTTCGTCGAGACGGCCCTCAATCTCGTCGCCGAGCCCGTCGCCGAATACGACGTCTCGGGCGAGCTGCTCTCGCGAACCGGCAACCGGTCCCTCGCTCGCGCGCCCCAGGGCGTCTATGCCTGCGCCGCACCCGAAGGCGACGGGGCCGAGACCGATTCAGGCTGGCTCGCGCTCTCGATCGAGAACGACACGCAATGGGCCGCCCTCGCCGACGTCCTCGGCGACGCCGACGGGGCACGCGCCCTCGACGATCGCGAGAAGAGGGCCGCCGCGCACGACCGGATCGACGCGTGGATCGCCGCCTGGAGCGCGCAGCGGCCCGCCACGGAAGCGACCCGCACCCTCGTGGCGAAGGGGATCCCCGCCGCGGTCGTCACACCCTGGCGCCGCGCCGCCGGTCTCGAGCAGCTCGTCGCGCGCGGACACTTCGAGACCGTCGAGCATCCGGTCGCCGGACGACACGCCTACTACGGATTGCCGATGCGATTCGATCGCGAGGACGCCCACCCCATCCCGGGCCCCGCCCCCACCCTCGGCCAGCACAACGACGAGATCCTCGGCGGGCTGCTCGGCCTGACGACCGAAGAGCTCGATCGCCTGCGAGCGGATCGCGTCATCGGCGATCGCCCCATCTGGGCACAGACCTAACGTTCCGCCGCGTCCATCGACGCCATCGCCTTCGCGCGATAGCGGGCCATGTCCTTCTCGTAGACCTTCATGTCGAAGGCCGACTCGGTCCGGAACTCCAGCAGCTTCACCCCCTCGGGCCCCGCGTGATAGGCGTAGACCTGATCGGCCGGGAGAAAGAAGCCGTCGCCGGGTCCGAGCTCGCGTTGCCCCATGACGATGCTGCCGGAGACGATGTAGTAGAGGCAGTCCGACGAGTGGCTGTGCCGGGGCAGGAGATAGCCCGGCGCGAAGTCGATCTCGACGAGGCTGAGACCACCGGGGCCGCTCTGTCGAAACGGAACCGTCAGCCGGCCCGCCGCCAGCATCCGTTCCATCTCGCGCTCCGTGGCCGGCTCGTCGTCGGCCCCCTCCTGGGTGAAGGTCATGGCGTCCATCATGCCCGCCTCCTCGATCGTTGGCGCGGACGCGGCGGTGAAGATGGCCATCCGCCCCTGCTCGATCGCCTTTGACTTCTCACTTTCGCTCATGATTCCTCCGGAGGTCGCGGTGCGGGAAGACCGGATTCGCTCCCGAGCGAGTCCGACGCCGCGAGGGGCGTACGCCCGCGAAGCGCAGAAGATACGGAACCGACGGCATCGAGCCCCGCGGCGCGCTCGGCCGAGATCGCCTCGTAGACCGCCGACTGGAAGGCCCAGCGGACGGGGCGCGCCTCGCCGCCCGGCACCATGAACACGAGGATCAGGTCCTCGGTCGGATCGACCTGCCACCAGGTCCCGAAGACGCCGGGCCAGGCGAAGGCGCCGACCGACGCCACGCCGAGCTCCGACGTGGCGACGCCGGCAGTCTCCTTGACGGCGACGCCGAGGCCGAAGCCCTGCCCTTCCCAGAAGCCGCTCCGACCGGCGAAGGGCTCGCCGCGGCGCTGGACCTCGGACAGGTGGTTCCGGGTCATCGCGGCCACCGAGGCCTCGGACAGAATCCGCACGCCGTCGAGCTGCCCGCCCCCGAGCAGCATCCGGGCGAAGCGCAGGTAGTCGTCGGCGGTCGAGTAGAGACCGCCGGCCGCGGCGGGGAAGCCGGGGATCTCCGTCTCGGAAGGAATCCACGAGGCAGGCACCTGCCCGAGCGATTGCAGTCGCGCGAAGCGATCGCGCTTGGCGGCGGGGATCCGGAAATCGGTGTCCACCATGCCGAGGGGCTCGAAGATCCGACCGCGGACGAAGTCGGGATACGCCACGCCCGAGGCGCGTTCGACGAGGATGCCCAGCACGTCGAAGGAGTTTCCGTAGAGGTACGTGCTCCCGGGCTCCGCCGCGAGGGGCAAGGCCCCGACCCAGGACAGCCAGGCGTCGTACCCCGCCGCGTTCTTCGCATCCGCCGCCATCAGCGCCCTTCGCAGCGGTCCTTCCGGCGTGCGCGGCGTCGCGATCCCGGAGGCATGGGTCAGCAGGTCGATGACGCGGATCGAGCGCGCCGCCGGGACCGCCGTCTCGAGCGGCGCCGTCGGATCGCGCAGGACCCGGGGCGAAGCGAGCTCGGGCAGCCAACGATCGACCGGGTCGTCGAGCCGGAGCCGGCCTTCATCCACGAGGATCAGCGTCGCGACCGCGGTGATCGGCTTGGTCATCGAGGCGATCCGGAAGATCGAGTCCCGCCGCATCGGCGCCCCGCTCTCGGGATCCCGGAGCCCGAGCGCCGCCGCGTGGACGACTTCGCCCCGGTGATGCACCAGCGTCACGACGCCGCCCACCGTCCCGCGATCGACGGCCGCCTGCAACGGCGCCGTGATCCGCGCCGCCCCGCGCGCGCGGATCGTCGCGCCCGCCTCGTCGATGCCGGGCAGCGCTCCGCACGCGAGCCCCCACGAAACGAGGACCAGCATCGCGAGCCGGCGCGAGCACGCGCCGCGCGAGGCCTCCCGGAATCCGACTTTGCGTCCCATCTCCGCTCTCGCTCCCCTGCGGCTCGAATCGACCGGAGGTCCGCGGCCGTGACCTGGGCCGCGCGAGACCGGTCGGCTCTCCGTCTCTTCGTATTCGCCGTTCCTGCAGAGAGAGCATAGGCAGGACGGCCTCACAGGTCTCCGTCCCGAAAGGACTGCCGGGCAGCCCCGGGACCGGCTCGAACGCGTCGCCCTGCCGGCCCCGCTGCGAATCCGGCGGAAAACCCGACATCCCGGGCCGGATTTCGGGCACACTCCAGAGAGACAGCCTCGTCCCGTTCCGAGCCGGAACGGCCCGCCCAGGAGAGAGATCGATCCCACGACCGGCGCCGCGACCTCGCTCTCCTCGCCGCTGGGCGGGACCGGCAGCGCCGTCGGCCTCGCCGCCGGGGGCATCGGTCTGGCCGGACTCTCACGGCGGCGCGACGCGCGCCGATCCGGATAGGCGGGCAGCGGCAAGAGCGCCGCGGGCGTCGCCCGAAGCCTCGCAGGAACGCGCGCGCTCGTCAGGACCCCGCGGTCGCGGGCTCGGGAGACGTCGCCGCGACCTTCTCCGGTTCCGCCGGCTCTACCCGGCGTCCGATCGGCCGGACGGCGTCGATCGACGGGAAGAAGTCGGCCTGGATCGCGCTGCAGAGAACGGCGGTCCCGTCGACGATCATCGTGACGGTCTCGTGCAGCCCCAGCGCCATCACG
>JAUIMK010000306.1 GCA_030432735.1 bacterium | reverse complement strand
TCGGCTCGATCTACGCGACCACCCTCGAGTGGGTCCACCGCGAGGACTACGACGTCGAGGCACGCACGTCGGAAGCCGGCCGCTTTCTGGCGAGCCTCCTGCCCCCCACCTGAGCGCCGCGCCGGTCGGCGCGGTCCGTCACTCGACCTCCTCACCTCGCGAATTCGCATCGAACCCGAACTCGAACTGGAGCACGCATCTCATGAAGGATTTCAAGGACAAGGTCGCCGTCGTCACGGGTGGCGCCAGCGGCATCGGCAAGGCGCTGGTCAAGGCGTTCGTCGGCGTCGGAATGAAGGTCGTGATCGGCGACGTCGAGGAGCCCGTCCTGAAGGCGACCTGCGAGGAGCTCGGGGACGCGGTGAGCGGGGTCGTGTCGGATCCCGCCTCGGTCCAGGCGCTCGCCGACTACACGTTCGAGACGCACGGTGCCTGTCACGTCCTCTGCAACAACGCGGGCGTCTCCGCGCCGAACCTCGACGTCTGGGAGACCGAGCCGTCGGACTTCGCCTGGGTCCACGGGGTGAACGTCGCCGGTGTCGCCCATGGGATCCAGTCCTTCGTCCCGCGCATGATCGAGTCGGGGGAGGAGGGCTACGTGCTGAACACGTCGTCCGGTGACGGCGGGATCTCCCCGCTCGCGCAGCAGGTCGTCTACGCCTCGAGCAAGGCGGCGGTCTCGACGATGACCGAGTGCCTCGCGGCGCAGCTCGTCGGTCGCGGCACGAACCTCCGCGCGGCGATCTTCTACCCGTCGGGCGGCATGCTCGACACCGGCATCTGGACCACGAAGCGGAACCGGCCGGCGGAGCTCGCGCGAACGAAGCAGGTCGACGCGTCCCAGGAGACGACCTTCGACGACTTCATGGAGGGCGCGAAGAAGGCGGGCTTCGACATGCCCGTCCAGGACCTCGACGAGCTCGCGCAGTTCGTCCTCGACGGCATCCGCAACGAGGACTTCGTGATCATGATCGGCCGCGAGACGATGGAGGCGACCCTCGTCGAGCGGGCGAAGAAGCTCGCCCGGGGCGAATGCCCGATCGAGCTCGAGCACATGGGGCTCTCCTAGCCGGCTCGTCCGCGCCCCGACCCTCTCTGGACTCTCCCCCACACCCACCGAATCGCGCATCGATTCGAGGAGCATGTCATGAGCGAAACGAACGACCCGGTTCTGATCATCAGCTCGGATTGCCACGCAGGCACGCTGCCCGCCGGCTACAACGAGCACATGGATCCCCGGTTCCACGACGCGGCCAACGCGTGGTGGGTCCAGTACACGCGCGAGATGATGAACCGCGTCGGGACCTTCTTCGACCAGGAGGCCGTCGAGGCGTACAGCGACCTCGCGGGTGAGCAGGGCGGCACCCGCATGAAGGCGATGTCCGACCCGAAGGTCGCGCCCAACGACAAGGACCTGCTCGAGATGCTCTCGGACCCGTCGAACCCGTTCGCGCCGCGCCCGGGCGAGTGGGACGCGACGGTGCGGATGAAGGAGCTCGACGACGACGGCGTCGCGGGGGAGATCATCTTCCCGCAGATGGCGCCCTTCGGCGCGGGCCTCATGCAGTACCGCCACGACGTGAGCCCGGAGCAGAACCTCGAGGGATGCCGCGCCTACAACCGCTGGCTGGCCGAGTTCTGCAGCAGCCACCCGGAGCGCATGGCCGGGGTCGCGCTCATCAACGTCGACGACATCGACGTGACCGTCCAGGAGATCCGGGACGCGAAGGCGATGGGGCTCTGGGGCGGCGTGCTGCTCCCCACGAGCACGGGAGACAACCCCTTCTATCACCACCCGCGCTACGAACCGATCTGGGCCGTCTGCGAGGAGCTCGACATGCCGCTCCAGACCCACTCCGGCTGGGCACCGGACTACGGCGACGTCGAGTGCGCGACCGCGATGTTCATCAGCGAGGTGGACATGTGGGCGCAGCGTCCCTTCACCGCGCTCATGTGGTCCGGCGTCTTCGAGCGCCACCCCGGACTCAAGTACATCCTGACCGAGGTCGGGGTCGGCTGGGTCCTCGAGAAGCTGCGCGTCCTCGAGTTCAAGGCGGCGGATCCCATCTTCAAGCACTTCACGAAGAACCTCTCGAAGAGCCCGACGGGCTACTACGAGCAGAACTGCTTCCTCGGCGCCTCGTTCCTCCGCCCGCACGAAGCGAAGTTCAAGGACGAGGTCGGGGTCGACAAGCTGATGTGGGGCACCGACTACCCGCACCTCGAAGGGACCTGGCCGTCGACGATGAAGGAGCTCCAGGAGACCTTCGGGACCTATCCCGAGGCGGAGATCCGCGCGATGCTCGGCCTGAACGCGGCACGGATCTACGGCTTCGACACGGACAAGCTCCAGCCGATCGCGAACGAGATCGGGCCGACGATCGCGCAGATCCGGGGTGAGGCCTAGCACGACGCCCGCTCCGTCCGAGGGACGATGAGCCGGCAAGGAGACCAGCATGTCCGATCGCTATCTCGTGATCTCCTCCGATGGTCACGCCGGCCCCCGGCCGGAGGTCTATCGCGACTACCTCGACCCGCAGTACCGGGACGAGTTCGACCGGCAGAACGAGGCGCGCATGAAGGCCCTCGAGATCGCCGGCGAGCGTCTCGAGATGCGGCAGGAGAGCAAGCAGTGGGCCTCCGACAAGGCGCACGGCCTCGCCGGCGCCTGGGACGGGGACCGGCGGAACGAGGTGCTCGACGCCGACGGGGTCGCCGCCGAGATCCTCTTCGTCGACGGGCTGACGGAGGAGAACTCGCCGCCCTTCGGCGGGGACCTCGGGCTCATGCCGGTCGGCGTCGACCCGGAGCACCAGTGGGCCGGATGCCGCGCGCACAACCGCTGGATGTCCGAGTTCTGCTCGGAGAGTCCGGAGCGTCGCTATGGCCTGGCGTTGATCGCGCCTTTCTGGGGCGTCGACGTCGCCGTCGCCGAGATCGAGTGGGCGAAGCAGAACGGCCTTCGCGGAATCATGCTGCCCCACATGTTCACGGGTCAGGATCCCTATCACCATCCCAAATACGACCCGATGTGGCGCGCCTGCGAGGAGCGCGAGATGGTGATCCACTTCCACTCGGGCGCCGCGCCGATGCACGAGTACTACGGGCTCGACATCTTCCGCGCGCGTGACCCGGAAGAGCTCTCCGAGCCTCCGGTGGAGCTTCCCGGGGCGCTCGGGATCTACGTGACCGAGGTCGCGTGGTGGCTCACGCGTCCGCTCGTCTACATGATCTGGGGCGGTGTCTTCGAGCGCTTCCCCACGCTGAAGACCGCGGTCACGGAAGGCTCGACGATCTGGGTGCCGGAGCTGCTCCACCTGATGGACCAGCGCTACGGCGACCACCACTTCTCGGCGAAGCTCGGGACGGGCTACAAGCAGCACCTCTCGATGAAGCCGTCGGAGTATTTCCGGCGGAACATCAAGGTCGGGAGCTCCGCGATGTCGCGGCGAGAGGCGGAGCTCCGGCACGAGATCGGCCTCGAGACGATCATGTGGGGCTCGGACTATCCGCACCCGGAAGGCACCTGGCCGACGACCCAGAAGATGATGGTCGAGGTCCTGGGCGGGCTTCCGGACGAGGACATCGCCGCGATCCTCGGCGGCAACGCGGCCGACTTCTACGGCTTCGACGTCGAGGCCCTACAGCCCCTCGTCGATCGGATCGGTCCGGAGAAGAGCCGGTTCCAGCTCGAGCAGCCGGCCTAGTTGGCGGACCTGGACGAGCGACTCGCGGCGGCGCTCGGGCGCGGGCTTCCGGGCTTCGTGGCGCTCGTCTCGGTGCGGCGTCTCTCCGGGGGCGCGAGCCAGGAGACCTATCGCGTCGAGATCGAGTCGACGGAAGGGCCGCGAACGCTGGCGCTTCGACGCGCCGCCGGCGGCGGGGCGAAGGAGCGCAGCGCCGCGATTCCCGGCCCCGGGCTCGCCGGCGAGGCGCGGCTCATGCAGGTCGCTCGCGAGGCCGGCGTCCCCGAGCCCGAGGTCGTCTTGATCCTCGACGAGGCGGACGGGCTCGGCGAGGGCTTCCTGATGGAGTGGCTCGAAGGGGAGACCCTCGGCGGCAAGATCCTGAAGGATCCCGCCCTCGCGGAGGTCCGATCGACCCTCGCCTTCGAATGCGGCCGGATCCTGGCGCGCATCCACGGCATCGATCCGGACGCGGCGGGTCTCGCCGGGATCCTCGAAGAGCAGTCGACCCGCGCCTACGTCGAGCAGCTCTGGGCGGGTTACCGATCCTACGACACGCCGCAGCCGATGATCGACTACACGGCGCGCTGGCTCCTCGATCATCTGCCGGAGCCGGTCTACGACGGACCGCGACTCGTCCACAACGACTTCCGGAACGGCAACCTGATGATCACGCCGGAGGGGATCACGGCCGTCCTCGACTGGGAGGTGGCCCATCTCGGCGATCCCGTGCGCGACCTCGGCTGGATCTGCACGAACTCCTGGCGCTTCGGGCGCCACGACCGGCCGGTCGGCGGCTTCGGATCGAGGGAGTCGCTGCTCGAGGGCTACGAGGCGGAGTCGGGGGTCCGGATCCCGCCTTCCCATCTCCGCTGGTGGGAGGTCTTCGGCTCGTTCTGGTGGGCGGTCGGGACGCTGCAGATGGCGGCGATGTATCGGGGGGGCGTCGACGCGAGCGTCGAGCGGCCGGGCATTGCTCGCCGCAGCTCGGAATGCCAGGTCGACTGCGCGAACCTGATCATCCCGGGGCCGGTCGAGCTCGTCGCGGCGGGGCCGGCGGCGAGCTCCCTCGACATGCCGCGGACGGACGAGCTGCTCGAGAGCGTGCGCGATTTCCTCCGCGACGACCTCCGCGGCCGCCTGAAGGGGCGAGACGCCTTCCTCTCGTTGGTCGCGTCGAACTCCCTCGACATCGTGCTCCGCGAGCTGACCCTCGGCCCCGCCCACGTCGCCGCGGAGGAGACGCGCCTCCGCGATCTCGTCGAGGCGGGCGACGGCGACGACCTCGACGCGCTCCGCCGGCGGCTCGTGTCCGGACTGCGAGACGGCGGGGTCGCGCTCGACCGCCCCGGACTCGCGGACCATCTGCGAACGACCGTCGTGAACCAGCTCGCGATCGATCAACCCCGCTATTCGGGACTCGCCGCCGCCCTCGCGGCGAACGACGACTGAACGCTTCACGCCGGAGGGACGCGCCTTGGATTTCGACATCCCGCAGGACCTGCAGGCCTACCTCGACGAGCTCGATCGCTTCATCGAAGCCGAGATCAGGCCCCTCGAAGAAGAGAACGACAACGTGCGCTTCTTCGACCACCGGCGCGAGAACGCGCGGACCGACTGGGACGCGGACGGCCGGCCGACGGAGGAGTGGGAGGCGCTGCTCGCCGAAGCGAAGCGCCGCGCGGACGCGGCCGGCCACTACCGCTACGCGTTTCCGGCGGAGTACGGGGGACGCGACGGCACGAATCTCGGGATGGCGGTGATTCGCGAACACCTCGCGCGCAAGGGCCTGGGCCTCCACAACGATCTCCAGAACGAGCACTCGATCGTCGGGAACAGCGTCGGCCTGCTGCTCCTCCTCCACTATGGCAGCGAGGAGCAGAAGGCGACCTGGCTCGAGGACGCCGCCGCCGGGCGCCGCGGCTTCACCTTCGGGATCACCGAGAGCGCCCACGGCTCCGACGCCACCCACATGGAGACGACCGGCGTGCGCGACGGCAACGAGTGGGTCCTGAACGGCGAGAAGAGCTGGAACACCGGGATCCACGACGCGACCCATGCGATGGTGATGGCGCGGACCGACGGCGGACCCGGGGACGGACACGGGATCACCGCCTTCCTCGTCC
>JAUIMK010000305.1 GCA_030432735.1 bacterium | reverse complement strand
GAATCCGAGCCCCGCGTTGTGGATCGCGAGGTCGATCGCGCCCAGGCGGCGCTCGCTCTCGCGGTAGAGCGCCTCGACCTCCGAAGTGCTCGTCACGTCGCAGGCCACCCCTTCGACGTCGGCCCCTGCGGCACGAAGCCGTTCGACCGCCTCGCGGAGCCTTCGCTCGTGGCGATCCGAGATCACGAGCGAGGCGCCCTCTTCCGCGAAGCGCCTCGCGATCGCGAATCCGATCCCCGTCCCCGCCGCGGCGGTGATCACCGCGCGGCGGCCCTTCAGCAAGTCGCGTCCCATCGCGACAATCATCTTTCGCCGCGCAGGATTGTCAAGCGCGCGACCCGATCGCGCGCAATCATCCGGTCGAGCCGCACTCGAGGAATCCCCCGCCATGGACGAGATCACGATCGACGACGAGATGTACGACATCGAGGCCGTCGCCGGCGGCGCCTGGGTTCCCGGCCCCTACGGCCCGGGCGACCAGCTCGGGACCTACAACGAGGTGACGCCGGAGAAGCGCGCCGCCGCGTGGTCGATGCTCGCCGGGAGCGCGCGCCTCCAGACCATCAGCCTGGGCGACGTGCTCTGGAACGGATACCCCGGCTTCGGGGACCGGGACTATCAGCAGCAGCTCGTGATCGCGGGCTACGCGCCGCCTCCGGGCTATGCCGGCATCTCGAAGGGGACCGAGCCGATGGGCCCGACCCGCCTGAGCTTCCACGAGGAACGCGTCCAGACGACCTACAACATCGCGAGCAAGGTGAATGGCCTGCTCCATTGCGGCGTGGGCGACCTCTTCTACAACGGCTTCCGGGGCCATGACATCGCCCGGGATCACGGCACGAGCGACCTCGACGTCGTCAGCTGGGGCGTCCCGCTCGTCACGCGCGGGTTCCTGATCGACGTCGTCGGACTGAAGGCCGAGCGCGGCGAAGGCGTCGCCGAAATCGAGGGGCGTCCCTACCTGGCCGACAACTACCGCGTCACCCTCGAAGACCTCGAAGCGGCCTGCGCGCGGCAGGGCCTGCCGCGCTTCGAGGCGGGCGACGCGATCATGCTGCGGACCGGCTGGAACAACCTCGTGCGTCGCGATCCCGCGCAGTTCCTGTCGGGCTCTCCCGGCCCGTGGCTGCGCGAGACCCGATGGCTCGCGAGTCATCGCCCGGCGCTGCTCGGCATCGATTCCTGGGTCTGGGGGACCGTCGACGCGGAGGCGACCCGGGGCTTCTACAATGCGTGCCATCAGGAGCTGAACATGCGCTTCGGCATCCGGTTCGGCGAGGGCTTCCAGCTCGAGGAGCTCGCGGATGCGGGCGTCGACCGATTCGTCCTGACCCATGCACCGCTTCGCGCCGAGGGCGCGACTTCCTCTTCCTCCCCGGCGCTCGCGATCGCGGCGCAGGGCACCTGATCCACGAAAGGGTTTCCCCACCATGTCCGATCCCGATCTCTCCGCCCGCAACAAGGCGACCGTCCTCAAGATGTGGAAGGCGCTCAGCGAATTCGACTTCGAGACGCTGAAGAGCTGCCTGCATCCCGACGTCCACTACGAAGACGTGCCGACCGAGGACGAGGGCGCGAACGGGCCGGAGAACGTCGTCGCGCGTCTCTCGGTCGCGTGGGACCACATCGATCGCCAGATCCAGACGACCCACCGCATCGCGGCCGACGGCAACGTCGTCTTCCTCGACCACACCGAGGAGTGGATCTTCAAGACCGGCGAGTCCGTTCGTCACCGCTTCGCGACGATGCACGAGCTCGAGGACGGCAAGATCATCAAGTGGAGCGACTTCTGGGACGTGAACAACTTCGTCGGCCAGTTCCCGGAGTCGTTCCTGAAGATCATGGCCGAGAGTCAGGGCGCGGACTTCACCCAGTAGCGCCGCGGGCGCTTCCCGCCCTAGAGATGCACGCCGATCGAGATGGCACCGAAGGCCTGGGTGGTTCGCTGCGTCTCGAACTCCCGGCTGCGGACGACGCCGGAGAAGGCGACCCGATAACGTTCGTAGTGCAGCACGAGCCCCGCCTGGCCTTCCGCGACGAGCACGCGACGCTCGACGCTCTGGCTGCGGCGGGTGGTGTTGCCGTCGAGGAAGATGTTCTGCGCGACGGCGCGCCCGGAGCCGCCCATGTAGAGGTAGCCGCCGACCTTCGGGTAGCGCTTGCGCAGGCCCGCTCCGGCCAGGCTCGGCCCGATGCGCACGGGACCGAAATCGTCGGCGAGGTCCGTGCCGATCCGGATCGTCGTGCCGATCGCGGCCTGGGTCAGCACGTTGCCCGCGGAGAGCGAGACGGAGGGCAGGACGTCCACGCCGACCCGACCCCACGACGCGCGGGGAACGGCGAGCCGCCAGATCCGATCCCAGGTCGCGACCACGCCGGGCTCGTTCTTCAGCTGGTTGTTCCATCCCCTGGGCTCGGTCGTGTCGACGAGCTCGTGGACCTTCTTCTGGGCCCACTCCCCCTGCGCGGCGGGTCCGACGATGCCGACCTGGAGCGACATCGCGTCCAGGTGTCCAGCGCGCTCGACGACGAGCGATGTCCCCAGGTAGAGCCAGCCGGCGTAGGGATGCTGATCCGGTAGCGGCGTCGCGACGCTGATGTCCTCGGGCGTGTAGATACTGTGTCCGAGCGAGACACCGAATCGTGTCGCGACGGGCTCCTCGCGCCCCGGCAACGCCCGGGCGATCCGACTCGTGAGTGCGTCCTGCGGCCGCACGTCGGACAGGTAGGAGAGCAGGAGACCGTTCGTGTAGTTGCGATCGGTGCCGACGAAGACGTCGTTCTCGAAGACGAAGGCGATCGACCCCCGGTCGGGCAGGTCGTCACTCGCGGACGCCGAGACGGGAGCGCTCGCCGCCAGGACCAGGCGCAGCAGGATCCAGGGGCGCCACCGCAATCCGCTCATGCGACCGCTCCCTCTTCCTCTCCGGGGTTGCGCGGGCGTCCCGCTCCGGGCTTCGCACCCTCGGAGTCGCGACCCTCGAGCGCGTGGGGGGCAGGCGGCTCGACCGAAGCGGCCGGAGGGTACCGACGCGTTCCTTGCCTCGCCATGAAGCGTCCACGAGCGTTTCACTGCACGCTCGATAGAATCCGGCCGCCCTTCTCCCCTTGCTCGAGGAACGCCTTGCTCGGCCCCGGATTGATCGACGACGAAGCGCAGGCGGTGGAAGGCCCCGCCGGTCCGATCCCGCTGCGCCCCGCCCGGTCGATCCGGCGTACCGCCACGATGGACATGCTCTGGCCCGAAGGGCCCGGCGGTCCGCTGCAGCTTCGCGGTCGTGCCCGCGACGCCCTGACCGACGATCCGGAGGCGCCGCCGCAGGTCCTCCGGGAAGCGGCGATGGACGCGACGCTTCGCGACCGCCTGATCGAAGCGATCGAGACGGCGCCGTCGTTCGACGGCATCCCGAACCTGATCGGACAGCGCGGGGGCGGCCACCTTCGCGGTGCGCTCGCGACCCTCGTTCCGGAGGTGCGTGCATCGGGGTCCCCGCTCTACCTGCTCCTCGACGACGTCTCCGGCACGAGCCTGATCGGCGGCGTCGCCTTCGTCCGGCAGCCGCCCTTTCGTGAGCTCGCCCTCGCGAACGGGGAGCGACGCGGCCCGCGGCCGGAGGACATGGAGGGCGTGTGCATCGGATTCGCGCCCGGCTCGAGCGCACTCACCGAGGTCGTCGAGCACATCGGCCCGCCGCGCATGCGCCCGATCGGCGACCTGGTCCATCCCGACGATCCCCACGGATGGCACGCGCTCCCCGAGATGCCGACGATCGGCACCCGGCGGGCTCGTTTCATCGACGTCCGCCGCGACGGCGATCGCATCGAGATCGCGGCGGGCTTCCAGGACTCCACCGGCGACCCCGACCACGGCCGGGTCGGGATCCACGAGTACCGCCTCCGCGCGACCGCCGATCTCGCGACGGGCCGTCTCGAGCGCCTCGAGTCGACGCCGCACATCCTCCCCTTTCGCGAGTGTCCGTCCGCGGTGAAGGCGTCGCTCGCCATCCTCGACGCGCCGCTGGCGGAGCTTCGCGAGGTCGTGCTCGCACGCCTGTCGAAGACGAGCGGCTGCACCCACCTGAACGATGCCCTCCGTTCGCTGGCCGAAGTGCCGGTCCTGGTCGAGGCGCTCGTCGACGCCTAGGCGCGGCGCGGCGGCACGTGGGCGCTCTCCGACGGGCTGGCCGCTCAAGACCCCGGCGCGTCGAGCGCGTCGAGCGCGTCGAGGCGCTCGAAGGGCGCGTCCTCGGACGGACGCCACCAGGTCGTCTCCCCCGCACGCCCGAGCCCGAGTCCCTGCTCGCGGAGCGTAGGCTTGCGGACGCGATGGCCCGCGGTCATCGGCAGCGCGTCGACGAGTCGGAGGTATTTCGGGCGCTGCGCCGTGCGGAAGACGCGCTCGATCACACCCTCGATCTCGGCGGCCTCGAGCTTCTCGCCCGGTCGGAGCTCGATCGCAACCACGATGTCCTCGTGGTCGCCCTCACCGCTCGGATGGCCGTACGCTGCCGCGAGGTCGACCGCAGGGAGACGTTCGCAGAGCAGGTCCTCGATCTCCCGCGTCGCCACCCGACCGCCGGCGGTATTCACCATGTCCGCGCGCCGGTCGACCAGCCAGTGATCCCCGTCCCGGTCGACGCGCACGAGGTCCCGGGAATCGAGCCAGGCGTCGTTGGGTTCGAAGACGCTCCGGATCGGCCGGAGGTCGAGCTCTCCGCGCTCGGGCTCGACGCGCTCGAGCAGGATTCCGACCCGGCCGCTCCGGCACGGCGTGGCGAGCCCCGATTCGTCGACCTCGATCCGGTCGTGCTCGGCGTCCCACGGCGCGACCGCGATCTCGCCGGCGCCCGGCAGGGGACGACCGATCGAGCCGATCTTCTTGCCGGTCAGGTTCACGAGTACGGCGTTGCCTTCCGAGGGCGCGAAGAATTCGACGACGCCGACCGACGGGAAGCGCTCGACGAAGCGCGTCCACAGGCATTTCGGCATCCCGCTCCCGGCGACGAGGCGGATCGCGTGATGTCGCTCGTAGGCGTCCTCCGGCGCGTTCACGATCGAACGGAGCATCGCGCCGGTATAGAACACGACGTTCACGCCGTAGCGCCGCACGTCCCGCCAGAACGCGGCGGGCTCGACCACCGGGCCGAACTCGCTCGCCATCGCGAGCCGCGCTCCGCTCGTGAGCGCCCCGCCGATGCAGACGAGCAGGCCCGTCGCGTGATGGATCGGCGTCCGGCAGTAGACCGTGTCCTGATGGGTGAGCGCGCAGGCGGAGGACGTCCCGTAGGCGGAGGTCGCCCAGCGCCGATTGGTGACCCGGGTCGCGTGCAGTCCGCCGCCCTCCCCCGAGATCAGGATGGCCGCGAGCTCCCCCGCGAGACCCGGGTTCGGGACGTACCACTCGGGGAGCGTGACCTGCTCCGGGTCGATGGCCTCCATGTCGATCTGTCCCTCGGGCAGGCTCCGCGGCTCACCGCCGCCACCGAGGACGAAAACGTCCCGCCCGAAGGCTTCGCGCGCAGCGCCCGCCGTCTCCGGGTCCGAGAGGAGATGGTCCACCCGCGCCACGCCGAGCTGATCCGGGAGCGGCAGATCCGGTCGAAGCAGCACGGCGATGGCGCCCATTCGCGAGAGCGCGACGACGGAGGCGACCGCACTCGGCCGGGTCTGCATCAGGACGCCCACGTAGTCGCCGTGCCGAACGCCCAGCAGCGCGAAGCCCCGGACGATGTTGTCGATCCGCTCGTTCGCGGCGGCATAGCTGTAGGCGCGGCCGTCGAAGAGGAAGAACGTATCTTCCGGCGCGCTCGCGGCGCGTTCTTCGAGGGCCCGGCCGGGAC
>JAUIMK010000304.1 GCA_030432735.1 bacterium | reverse complement strand
GACTACGGCTCGATCCGCCTGCAGGAGGGGCTCGATCACCATCGGGACGCCCTGACCGATGCCTTCGCGGAGATGGCGGAGGTCTACATCGCCCACCGCGAGGCGCTCCACGACGTCTGGCACGCGGGACCGCAGACGGTCATCCACGGCGATGCCCACATCGGCAACCTCTTCTTCGACGGCGACGCGATCGGCTTCCTCGACTGGGGGATCATCGCGCTCTCGACCCCGCTCCGGGACGTCAGCTATTTCCTCAGCATGTGCCTGTCGGTCGCGGATCGTCGCGCGCACGAGGCGGACCTGATCCGACACTACCTCGACGTGCGAGAGGCCGAGGGCGGCCTCGCGATCTCGTTCGACGACGCCTGGAAGACGCACCGCCTCCAGGCCAGCTATCTCGCGCCGGCCTCGTGCCAGGTCGTGACCTTCCCCGAGGACGCCACGCCTCGACGCAAGCGGTTCGCTGCGGCCTTCCTCGAACGCGCGAGCGCGGCCATCGAGGATCTCGAGAGCCGTGCTGCGCTTCGGGAGTACGTCGGGATCTGATCCGCGGCGAAGGGCTCAGCCCAGGTCGCGCATCGCCTTCGTCACGTGCGACCACTTCTCCCGCATCGCGGGGTCGTCGAAGTGGTCGGCGGCGGTGTACGACGTGACGCGGACGTTCGGGGCCACGTCCCGATAGGTCTCGACGAGCTTCGGGCCGAGGTCGTTCCAGCTGGCCTCGATCACGTAGTGGGAAAGCACGTCGTCGGACATGAGCGCCTGCATGCCGGCGATGTCACCCTTGCGCTGGAGGGCGTTCAGCTCCTGCCCCATGCCCTCGTAGCCGTGATGCTCCATGATCGATTCGTAGCCCGGGGTCGACCCGTAGAAGGCGCACATCATGCGCGCGTGGTTGCGCGTCTTCTCGAGCTCTTCGTCCGTGTCGCCGACCGCGGTCATGACCGGGATGGAGAAGGTGATGTCCTCGAGGGACCGGCCGCTCCGGGCACAGCCTTCTTCGATCGCCGTCCGCTGGGTCTCCTTCACGAACGACGGAGAGTGGAAAGGGTGGACGTGGATGCCGTCCGCGACCTCGCCGACGAGTCGACTCATGTACGGGCGGACGGCGGAGACGTAGATCGGCGGGGCAGGGACCTCGATCGGCCCGGGGCTCCACATGTCGGGCAGGAGGGAGAAGTTGTAGTACTCGCCTTCGTAGGAGAGCTTCTCCTCCTTGGCGAAGGCGCGGAAGATCGCCTTCACGCTCTCGACGTATTCCTTGAGCCGCGGTCCGGGCGGAGAGAACTCGGTGCTGTAGCGACGCTCGATGTGGGCCTTCACCTGGCTGCCCAGCCCGAGGACGAAGCGCCCGCCGGTGGAGGCGGCGAGCTCCCAGGCGATTCCCGCGGTGACCATGGGGCTCCGTGGGAAGGCGACGGCGATTCCCGTGCCGATGATCAGGCGCTCCGTCGAGAGCACCGACGCGGTCGAGGCGAGGTAGGCGGAGCGCCCCGAGTCGGTCCACCAGATCGCGCCGAAGCCCGCCTCCTCGACCCGGCGAGCGTGATCGTGGCTGTCCTTGATAGTGCCGGGGTGGGCGATGATGTCGAGCTCCATGATCAGCCCTTCTCCGGGCGCCCTTCCGGGTGCGCGGGCTCCATCGGGAAATGATTGAAGAGCACGTTGTAGGCGTGCCAGGTGTTCCAGTGTTCCGTGAGGTACTCGATCCGCCCCTCGTCGTCGAAGCGGAAGACGAAGCAGTAGACGTTCGTATAGTCGCGGCCGCCGTGGGTCTTCGCGCGCATCGTGTGCTGGCGGACGACGTAGTCGCCGTCGGCGAGGACGACCTCGTCCTCGTTGCGGATCGTCGACACGTCGTAGGCGTCGACGCCGCGATTCGTCTTCTTCTCCGACGGACCGGAGGTGGCCCCGGTCAGGATGCCGTTGATCGCGGCACGCCCCTTGTGCTCGGTCTCGCCCCCTTCGCCGACGAAGGGGAGGCCGTTCCACCAGATCGCGTCTTCGGCGAAGAGCAACGACTTGTCCTCGCCGCTCGTCGTGTCGAAGAGGCGCGCGACGACGGCCATGTTGCGCTCCTCTTCGGGCGTGTATCGGGGCATCGGGATCTCCTTCTCGAGGCGACACGGGAAGGTCGCCGGAGGCCGATCGTAACGAATGTGCGCGCGGTGACCGCCGCCGGATCGTGGCGCGCGGCCGCGGATCCGCTAGGGCGCTCGCGCGTCGACGGCGGACCCGTCCGGCGTCCGAAGGCGAAGGATCAATCGTCGGGGATGCCGAACGTCCGCTGGTAGCGCGCGAAGCGCGACCGGATCTCGTCCGGCGGCGCGCCCAGGTCGTCGGCGGAGTAGGTGTGGGCCCCGTGTTTCTCGCGCGGGTTGGCGTCGAGCGCCGATCGGAGCGCGGCCGCCGTCTCCTCGGAGAAGGGACGATCGAAGGCAGCGTAGATCTCCCGGACCGTCTCGAGCGGCGCCTGCTGGAAGTCCCGGAAGTGGCTGTGGTGGAGCTGCGCCGCGGGAAGCCGACCCTGCTCGGTCCAGTCGACGAGCCGATCGAAGGTCGACGCGTAGCGCCGGAGATGACTCTCGGCGATCGCCCGAAGGTCGACGGCATCGCTGTGGGACCAGCGCAGGGTCGCGATCAGGCTGGTGAGAGAGGCGAGCAGGACGAGGGGATCGCGGTGGGGGAGGGCGACGCGCGCATCCGGGTAGGTCTCGAAGAGCGTCGGGAGCGCGTGGAGATGGACCGGCGACTTGAGGACCCAGCGCGTCGGGCCGTGGCCGCGTTGGAGCATCTGCAGCACGAGGCGGTGCATCCGGTAGGCATCGCGCATGTCCTCGGCTTCGAGGAAGCGCTCGAAGCTGGGAACGTGGAAGCGCGCGGTCAGCTCCTCGGACTGGAAGGCGAAGGTCTGCGCCGACAGGCACTCCTTGGGCTTGCGGCCGCCGTACTCGTGGATCGCGACGAGGCCGGAGACGACCGTCTGGGGCCGGACGAGCTCGCGGTCGGCGAGCCCGATCCGGGGATCGCTCGCGAAGCGCGCGGGATCCGGGGAGGGCGGCGGGACCGGTCGCAGCAGCTCCCAGGCTTCCGGGGCGCGGTGCTGCGGGTCGGCGGCGAGGAGGGCGAAGAGGATCGTGGTCCCGGTGCGCGGCGCGCCGGCGACGAAGAGCGGCGCGTGGATCGCTTCTTCCTGCACGCCGGGATCGCTGCGGAGCTGATCCATCAGCTGGAGCCTGACCTCGAGGACGCGGAGCAGGAAGCGTCGCGTCATCCAACGTCCGATGATCGTCAGTCGCGCTTCCTGCTCGAGCGCCGCGAGGAAACGGTCGAGTCGGTCGAAGGCGGGTGCCGCCGGGAAGTCGTCGTGCCCGAACGCCGCGTCGCAGGCGGCGGCGTCGACGAAGACGCGCCCCTGGCGCGCGGCGGCCTCGGCGACGAGCGCCGCTCGCGTCAGCGGAAGCCGAGCTTCTTCCGCGATCGGCGCGACCTCGCCGTCGTTGATCGCGCGGACCCATTCGGGCCGGTCGGGCGGCGTCCAGGTCACCGCTCAGGTCCGGAAGCGCCAGGCGAGGTGGCGCTTGCGCGCCCGGACCGTCGGCGTGTCCGCGGGCAGGGCGTTTCGGACCTCCGCACGCTTCACGACGCGCGTGGACGGCGTGGGGTCGCTCTCCGGCCAGAACCATCGATAGGTGAGGAGGCCGTCGCGGTGGCCCGCGGTGTCGAGCCAGTTCGGGACGCCCGGGTCCTCGTGGGCGAGCACGAATCGAACGCGGCCGTCGCTGCCGGGGGTCGCCTGGTGTTGATTGATCGAGGTGATGCGGTGGATCGGATCGACCTGCTCGAACCACCCCATCGTGGCCAGCTGGAGCCCCCAGTAGCGCGCGCGCGGCACGTCGGTCTCGATCACGAGGGCTTCGTCCGGCGCGAGGTCCCAGAAGAGGAACGCATAGCGCGCGTCGGAGAGCCCCTTGGCGACGGTCTGCTGGGGCGCGAAGACGTTGTCGGTGGCCTTCGCGCGGTGTTCCTTCAGGTAGTCGTTCCACCCGATCATGCTCGACTCGACCTGCTCGAGGGCATGGTCGAGCTGGCGGGCGAGGGTCTCGGCGGACGGACTCGGCGCGGGCACGTCGTCGAGGCACTCGATCGTGAAGGTCGCGGGCTCGGCTTCCTTCCAGTCGACGTAGTACTCGCGGAGCGAGAGGGTCGTCACGTCGTGCGGGATCGGGAAGAAGTCGGGATCCGAGCCGTCGCCGCCGACGAGGATCTCGAAGTCCCCTCCCGGCTCGATGCCGCGATCGACCGAGGTGATCGACGCCTTCGTGCCCCAGTCCTTCATGTGCATGAAGCCGACGCGGAACGTGATGACGAAGTGTTCGCAGCTGTTCATCCGGCCGGCGACGCGGTAGCGACGACCCGGATCGATGCGCGCGTGGTGATAGGCGTTGTCCTGGTTCGGTCCGCCCCATTGGGTGAAGAGGTCGTTGCTCCTGTGGAAGAAGGGAGCCGAGGGGTCGCCGTGCGGGATGGCCCAGCCGAGCCAGCAGGAGACCTGGTCGGCCAGGTGCGCGATGCCCTCGGTCCGGTCGCGCGGGGCGTTCGGGAAGTCGTCCTGGAGGATCCGCTCCCCGAGCACCTCCATGCGCTGGCAGAAGCGCTTCCACGCCTCGACTTCGGGGGATTCGAGGGCCTTGGGATCGGACACGGGAAACTCCAGTCGGAACGGCTTCGGGCGCGGCTCGCTAGGCGCGCATGATCCCGCCGCCGTCGACCATGAAGGTCTGGCCGGTCATGTACTGGCTCGCGTCGGAGAGCAGGAAGGCGACGACCGGGGCGATGTCCTCCTCCGGGTCGCCGTCGCGACCGAGCGGGTGGTCCGCGTACATCTCGGCGAAGGCCCTGGCCCGCTCGCTGTTCTCTTCCATGACGGGCATGCGGTGGGCGACGCTCGCCGGGCAGACGCAGTTCACCGTGATGCCGTACCGGCCCCATTCACGCGCGGCGGTCCGGGTGAGCGACCGCACGGCCTCCTTCGCGGCGGAATAGGGGCCGTAGCCGGGCACCCCGGTATTCCCCATCGAAGAGCCGAAGGTCACGATCCGGCCGCGGCCGGCCTCGCGCATCGTCGGAAGCACCGCCTGCATCAGGAAGAGCGTTCCCTTCGGGCCGGTCTCGAGGACGAGGTCGAAGTCGGACTCGGTCACGTGTTCGAGGTTCGTGACGGGCCGGAAGGACTGCGCGTTCGCGACCAGCCCGTCGATCCGACCGAACGCGTCGAGGGTCGCTTCGACGACCTCGGCGCTCGACGCCACTTCGCCCACGTTCGCCTGCATCGTCCGATGGGGCACGCCCGCGTCCGAGAGCTCCTTGGCGACCGCCTCGAGCCGCTCGGGCTTGCGTCCGGTCACCATCAGCTGGCAGCCGGCGCGTCCGAGCACCCGAACGATTCCGAGACCGATGCCCCGGGTGCCACCGGTCACGATCACGCTCTGGCCGGAGAGGTTCGTCGCGACTTCTTGGTTCACGCCCATCGCGACACGATAGCGACGTCTCCGGAGACCGGGGACGTCGATGCGCCGCCCCGGGCGCGACCCGCTTCCGCTCTCCGCGGCGACGCCCGGGGCCCGACCCGCTTCCGCTCTCCGCGGCGACGCCCGGGGCCCGACCCGCTTCCGCTCTCCGCGGCGACGCCCGGGGCCCGACCCGCTTCCGCTCGCCGCGGCGAGACCGCGCTCAGGCGGGGGCGTCGGAGACGCGAACGAGGGCGGACGTGGTCAGCCGACTCTCGCGCCCGGCGTCGCGCAGCACCACGCGGAGAAGGCGATCCGTCGGCGTCCCGATCCAGGTGGCCTCGCTCTCGACCGGGCCGGACGCGGCCGACGCCAGGAAGCGCAGGTCGAGCTCGCACACGACCTGAGCGCGTCCGAGGGCCGCTTCCGCGACGGCGAGTGCGGCGCATTCGAC
>JAUIMK010000303.1 GCA_030432735.1 bacterium | reverse complement strand
CGTCGGAGACCGGCCCGGGGTCGAGACCTTCGAGCGCCATCCCGCGTTCCGCTGGCGCTCCGCGCGCGGCGTCGGCCGACTCGAGCCGGTCGAGTCGATCTCGCGCTTCGACCTCGACGGTCTGATCGGCGCCGACCGCGCGGTCGAGGCCCTCGATCGGAACACGCGCCAGCTGATCGCCGGTCTTCCCTACAACGACGTGCTGCTCCACGGTGACCGCGGGACGGGGAAGTCCTCGGCGGTCCGGGGGCTGCTCACGCGATACGCCGACGAGGGGCTCCGGATCGTCGAGGTCGATCGCGGCGACCTGGCGGCGCTGCCCGAGCTGCTCACGCTGCTCCGGGAGGGGACGCGCGCCGCGCCGGACCGCTTCTCGTTCATCGTCTTCTGCGACGACCTCTCCTTCGGAGGAAGCGAGGACGGGTTCCGCGAGCTGAAGGCCGCGCTCGAGGGAGGAGTGGAAGCACGTCCGCCCCGCGTCTGCGTGGTCGCGACGAGCAACCGCCGCCATCTCCTGCCCGAGACGATGGGAGAGAATCGCGCCGCCTGGGTCGACTCGGACAACGAGCTCCATCACGGCGAGGCCCTCGAAGAGAAGCTGGCCCTCTCGGATCGCTTCGGTCTCGTGCTCGGCTTCTACGCCTGCGACCAGCCGACCTACCTGGCGATCGTCGAGCATTGGCTCGCGGAGGCGGGGATCGACGCGCTCGACGAGACCGGCCGTGCGGCGGCGCTCCGCTACTCGCTCGAGCGCGGCGGGCGGAGCGGCCGGATCGCCAGGCAGTTCGCGAACGAGTGGATCGGCCGGGTGCGCCTCGGCGAGACGCCGACGCCGGACGCACCGGGGCGACCGGTCGGACGTTAGGCGCGGCTTCGAGCGGTCATCCGCCGCGCCCGCTCAGATCACCCCGAGCTCGCGTCCCACCTTCGCGATCACGCCGAGGGCCTTGTCGAGGTGCTCGCGCGTATGCGTCGCCATGTAGGAAGTGCGGATCACGCCGTGGCCGGGCGGAACCGCCGGGGTCACGGCAGCGTTCACGAACACCCCCTCTTCCTGGAGCCGGCTGGCCATCTGGTAGGTCGCCAGGTCGTCGCCCACGAGCAGCGGAATCACCGGAGACTGCGAGCCACACGTCTCGAACCCCAGGCGCTCGAGCTCACGCTTCATGTAGTTCGTGTTGTCCCAGAGCTGTTCCCGGCGCTCCGGCTCGTTCTCGACGATGTCGATCGCCGCTTCGACGGCGGCGGCGGCGGCGGGCGGGATCGAGGCGGTGAAGAGCTGCGCGCGGGCGTTGTGCTTGATGAAGTCGAGGACCTGCGCGTCGTTGACGGCGATGAAGCCACCGACGGTCGCGAGGGACTTCGAGAAGGTGCCCATGATCAGGTCGACGTCTTCCTCGACGCCGAAGTGTTCGGCGACCCCGCGGCCGTGCTCGCCGAAGACGCCGAGGGAGTGGGCCTCGTCGACGAAGAGCCCCGCACCGTGCGCCTTCTTCTGCTTCACGATCTCCGGAAGCGGCGTGACGTCGCCCTCCATCGAGAAGACGCCGTCGACCACGATGAGCTTGCCCTTGTTCGGGCCGACGTTGGCGAGCTTCCGGCCGAGATCTTCCGGGTCGTTGTGCTTGAACTTGATGGCCTTGCCGAGGCTCATCTGCACGCCGTCGATGATCGAGGCGTGGTCCATCTTGTCGAGGAATGCCACGTCGTGGCGAGAGAGCAGGCAGGAGAGGACGCCGACGTTCACCCCGTAGCCCGTCGAGAAGACGAGTACGTGGTCGCGCTTCATGAAGCGGGCGAGGCGCTCCTCGAGGCGGACGTGGATGTCGAGCGTGCCGTTGAGGAGGCGCGAGCCGGCGCAGCCGGTCCCGTATTTCCGGGTCGCCTCGATCGCGGCTTCCTTGATCTTCGGGTGGCTCGTGAGTCCCAGGTAGTTGTTGGACCCGAGCATGATGACCTTCTGGCCATCCATCGTGACGACCGGGTCCTGGGGCGACCCGATCTCGCGGTACATCAGATAGACGCCGGCATCGCGCGCCTCCTGGGCCCGCGTGAATTCACGACATTTCTGGAAGACGTCCACGATCGTTCCTCCCGGTCGGCCGGTGCGCATGAGCGGATGGCCGCCGCGCAGAGTGTGCCCCGGCTCGGGGCCGGCCCTTCGGTGGGTGTTTGGATGGGTTGCCGATGTTTCAGCGATTCCTGAACCCCGGCGTCCCGTCCGCGGGGCGCGAGGCACGTTTCTGAACAGGGATCCTGCTCGTGTCCAAGGAAAGAGGATCCCGGCACCATGGCCGGCCCGCTGCCTGGGGCCTCGGCCATATCGTGGGGGGTGCGGTCAGCCGCGCAGCGCGCGGACCCGGAGCGTACCCCACAGACTCTCGGCGTGTCAGCGATCGGCGGATCGAAGCGGGCTGAAAACACCACGGATTTCGAGAAAGATCGATCCGCGGGCCGGACGGTTGCCCGACTCGCGAAGGCGTCGCGTCGGGTAGAGTCTCGGGCGGTTCGCGCGCCGAGTGGGCCCGCGGGGCAAGTCGAGGCGCATGGATTCAGGGGGGGAGCACAATGGATCGGGATCTCGCCCGCTGCAGGCGTGACCGGTCGCGAAGGCGGCGGGTCGCGGTGTCCCCGATCGCGGCGACCGCGTGCCTCTCCTTCTGCTTCTTCCTCGCCGGCCCCGGTCTCGCCCAGGACGGCGCGGATCTCGAGGAGGCGCCGGATCCCCTCTTCGACGACTTCTTCGACGAGGAGTTCGACGACCCGGCGGGCTATCCCGACCCGCTCGAAGAGACCAACCGCGGGACCTTCGCCTTCAACCGCCTGCTCGATCGTTGGATCCTCGATCCGGTGACCGAGGGCTACCGCTGGCTCGTTCCCGAGCCCGGCCGCCAGGCGATCGCGCGGGTCTTCGCGAATCTCGGCGCACCGAAGATCCTGGTCAACGATCTCCTGCAGCTGGAATGGAAGGACGCCTCCGTCACGACGGGTCGGATGGTGGTGAACACGACGGTCGGACTGCTCGGTCTCTTCGACGTCGCCGAGAAGATCGGGCTCGAGCGCCACGAATCCGACTTCGGCCAGACCCTCGCCCTCGCCGGCACGCCCTCCGGCCCCTACGTCGTGCTGCCGCTGCTCGGGCCCTCGACGGTCCGGGACGGGATCGGCACGGCGGTCGACGGCTTCTTCCAGCCCACCTACTACATCCTCGGCCCGTCGAACGTCCTGCTCGGCCCCACCGAGATCCTTCTCTATACCGGGAGCTCCGGGATCAGCACCCGGGACCGTCACTACGTCGAGCTCAAGAGCCTCGAGGACAGCAGCATCGACTTCTACGCCGCCATGCGGAGCGGCTACTACCAGGATCGGGTCGCCGCGATCTGGACGCGCCGACCGGGGCACCGGACGACGGAAGAGCCCGAGCAGTTCAGCTTCGGCGGCGACGAGGACGCGTCGTCCGACGAAGGCACCGACGCCGGCGAGGGACGATGAAGCCGCTGCCGGCGGAGGTGGAGCCGGCGCTCCAGCGCCGCTTCCTGCTCTTCCTGGTGGCCGCGGTCTCCGCCCTCTTCCTCTGGATGATCGCCAGCTTCCTGATGCCGCTCCTGCTCGCGGCGATCACCGCCGGCATGACGCGCCCGATCCATCGCCGCGTCGAGGAAGGTCTCGGAGGCCGCACCGTCCTGGCGAGCATCCTCGTCGTCCTCGGGCTGATCGTGCTCGTGATCGGTCCCCTCTTCACGCTGCTCGGCCTCGTCCTCGGACAGACGGTGCAGCTCTCCCAGGAGATCGGTCCGTGGCTCGAGGCGCGCATCGCGGATCCGGACGCGATCACGCTCTGGTTCGAGGGGCTGCCGTTCTGGGACTGGCTGCCGATCGAGCCGGTGCTGCCGGAGCGGGAACGCATCCTCGAGCTCGGGGCGAACGCGGTCCGCAACACCGGCGCGCTGCTCGTCGACGGCCTCGCCGCGGCGGGACGCGGGACGGCAACCTTCTTCCTCGCCGGCTTCATCTACCTCTACGCCGTCTTCTTCTTCCTGATCTCGGGCAGCGCGCTGCTCGACCGGGTGCTCTACCTGAGCCCCCTCGAAGCCGACGACGAGGCGGTCGTGATCGAGCGCTTCGTCTCCGTCACGCGGGCCACGCTGCGGGGCTCGCTGCTGATCGGCGGCCTGCAGGGGCTGCTCACCGGGATCGGCTTCGCGGTGGCGGGCATCGCCGGCGCCGCCTTCTGGGGCACGATCGTCGTGGTGCTCTCGGTGATCCCGGGCATCGGCGCGCCGCTCGTCTGGCTGCCCGCCGTCGGTTGGCTCGTCGCGCTCGGCGAGCCCGTGACCGCCCTCGGTCTCGCCGCCTGGTGCGCCGTCGTGGTCGGGAGCATCGACAACGTGCTGCGCCCGCGCCTGGTCGGCTCCGACGCGCGCATGTCGGACCTGATGATCCTGATCAGCACCCTCGGCGGGATCTCGCTCTTCGGGGCGCCGGGCTTCGTGATCGGGCCGATCGTCGCGGCGGTCTTCGTGACGCTCTGGGACGTCTACGGGCGCGTCTTCGCGGACGCGCTCCCGCCGATCGCGCCGGTCCCCCGCGTGCCGGAGGACGCGCTCTCCGAGCCGCTGGTCGAGCCGGTCTACGCGGACTCGCCCGACGGAGAGCGCGACGAAGAGCGCGAGGGCGGAGCGCGCCCGGACGAGGACTAACCCTCGCTCTTCCCCTTCTCCCGGAGATCCTCGATCTTGTCTTCGATCGAGGCCATGAGGGAGTCGAAGCCTTCGCGCTTGAGCGCCGAGGCGTACTCGGAGCGCCGAAGCGCGAGCTCGCTGACGGTGCCGTTCAGGTAGACGTCGATGATCTTCCAGTCGCCGCCGCGTTCGATCACGCGATAGTTGAGCTGGACGTCTTCACCGTCGGGCACGACGATCTTGGTCAGCACGTTGCGCGTCCCGCGCGCCGCGTCCTCGACGCCGAGGGTCACGAACTCCTCGCCGGTGTAGCCGGTGAAGCGACCCGCGTAGTTGGCGGTCGTGAAGCGCGCGAAGGTCTCGGCCCAGCGCACCTTCTCCTCGTCGGAGAGCTTGTTCCAGTGGCGCCCGACGGTCTTGCTCGCCATGAAGTCGAGGTCGAAGGTCTCGCCCATCAGCGGTGCGAGTCGATCGATCCGCCCCTCGAAGCCGAGGGTCTTCGCTTCCTTCATGATCTGCAGCAGGCCCGCGTGGAAGGTCTCGATCATCGCCGTCGGTGCGCCGGACTCGGCCGCGGCCGGCGCGGCTTCCGCACCGGGATCGATCGCCGCCACGTTCTGGGCGAGGGTGGACTGGGTCGCGAACACGAGCAGAGTCGCGAGCGCGATCGAGCTCCAGCTGAGTCGAATGGACGTCTTCCGCATTTCGGTCCTGCTCCCTCTTCGATCCTCGTCGCGAGCGCCGCGGCCGGAGGGGACCGGTAGGCGCTGCAGATTCGGTCGGTCGATCCTCGCCCGCCCGCGTCGCCTCGGGCCACGCTCGGGTCGTCGATCTTCGAATGCGTCGGGGTCGAGATTCGTCATCGGCGGAGGGGGTGATCACCGACGAACGCGCGGCAGTCTAGCAGCCCCTCCGGGAGAGAACGCGGAGGGCGACTCCTTCCGATCCGTCGGGTCCACCCGCGGGCGCGCGCGTCTGTGCGTGCGGGGTCCTGTGCAACAGTGTGTGGCGCCGCTCGCCGGCGCGAGAGAGGACCGCGGGCCGCTTTCTGCGCGTCTATGCTCTCGACTGGCTCGTCTGGACCCGTGTCCCCGCGCTCTCCTCCGGGGTGAGATCGTTCTGCGGGTCACCGGCCACGCGATCCGCCCACGCCCGACTCTCCACCCCCGCATCGATCCTTCGTGCTCGTGCGTACCCGGATCGAGCCGACGGGTTCCGCACGGAAGCCCCGACCCAGTCCGAAGCGCTCCCCCTCCGCGCCCCCATACCGCCACCCGAGGATCGCGAGTCCCGACAT
>JAUIMK010000302.1 GCA_030432735.1 bacterium | reverse complement strand
GGCGTCGCGGACGGCGGTCTCCCACCACTCGAGCACCTGCTCGCGGACCGCCTCCTCGAAGGTCATCTTGAGGTCCGCCTGCAGCGGCAGCTGCGGCGGCTCGGCCATCACGAATTTGCCCTTCTGGTACTTCACGATCGTGTCGGCGAGCACCGACCGTTCGTAGAGCGCGTGCTCGACGCCGCGCTCGGCCGCTCGGACCCCCGCGGCGATCCCGGCGGGCCCGGCCCCGATGATCGCGAGCTTCACGCTCGACAGGTCCGGCGGCGGCTCGTCGACCGAGACCGGGCGGAGGAGATGCGCGCTCGTGACCTCGGGCCCCTCGACCGACGTCATCGTCACCGACGCGGCCGGCTCCGGCGGCGGAGGCGGCGCTTCCGGGGCAGGCGGAGCGGACGGCGGAGGCGGCGGCTCGGAGGCCGGGGGCGTGGACGGCTCCGGCGGCGGAGGCTCCGGGGCGGGCGGAGCGGACGGCGGCGGTGGTTCGGGGGCCGGGGGCGCGGACGGCTCCGGCGGGACCGGCGCGGATTCGATCGGCTCGGGCTCGGGCGATGCCGGGGCCTCCGGGGGCGGCTCGATCGCGCCGACCCGGGTCTCCGCGACCTCGGGCTCCGGCGCAGCGGGCTCGGGGGCGGAGGCCTCGAGGGCCTCGATTCGCAGCCGGAGGACGACGCGATCCGCGAGCTGGATCTCCTCGCCGCCGGAGAGGGCGAGCCGGTCGGTGATCTGGACCCCGTTCACCAGGGTGCGATTCACCTGGCTCTTGTGGACCAGAACGAGGGTCTCGCCCTCCCAGACGAGCTCCGCGTGGAGCCGGGAGATGCTCTGGTCCGCCAGCTGGACGTCGCACGCGAGCCCACGGCCCAGCGTCGTGGTGTCCGGACCGACGTCGAACGACTGCCCCGCCTGATCGGGGAGGCCGCCCATGACGGTCAAGGTGGCGCGCATCGACAAGCTGGAACCTCTCCGCGCGCCCGTCCTCGGCAGGAGCGACGGCGCGAGCGCGAGTCTATGCCACGTCGGCGGAGGAATTCACCCGCTCGCGCAGAATCGCGCGGCTGCACGCAGAATCGGTGCAGAAACCCCTCCCTCCCGGCTCAAGGCACGCCTCCGAATCGCCGATTTCTGCTGCGAATCCGAACGTTTGGCCCTGGTCACGAGTCGGGAGGAAGCGTGTCCGCCTACCTGAAGTTCTTCGCGCTCGAGCAATCCCCCTTCGAGGGGACGGCCCAGAGCCAGGTCGTGCTCGGCACCCGCGCCCTGCGCGACGCGTTCGGCACCATCCGCACCGGTCTCGACGAGGGCGCGTCCCGGATCTGCGTGAGCGGAAGCGCCGGGCTCGGCAAGACCAGCCTCGCGCGCGCCCTGCCCAAGCTGCTCGGGGACGAGGCGCGCGTCGCCACGGTCCCCGACGCCGGCGTCCGCTGGGCGCAATGCCGGGACGGGATCGCCCGCCAGTGGGGGCTCGGAGCCGGCCGACTCTCGCGCGCTGCCCTCGTGGACGCCCGCGCCGACGGGCGGCTCGTTCTCGTGATCGACCAGGCCGAGCGCGCCACCGAAGACTTCCTCGACCATCTCGACGTCCTGCTCAGCTACCGCACCGAAGCCGACACCCCCGTCGTGCAGAGCATCCTGCTCGCGAACCTCGCCACCCGCGAAGGCGAATCCCCGGCGCCCCTGCTCTGGTGGCTCGACCGGATCCAGACCCTGCAGCTCGAGTTCGCCCCCCTCCCTCGGGACGGCGTCGCCTCCTACATCGCCAAACACCTGCGTCGGGCCGGCTGGCGCGGCGAGACCCTGTTCAGCGAAGACGCCGGCTTCGCCATCCACGGCTACGCCGGCGGCGTCCCCGGCGAGATCTCCGCGCTCTGCGAGAAGCTGCTGGTCGAGGCGGCCTCCCGAGGGCGCACCGACATCGACGCCGACTTCGTACACGCGATCTGCGACCCCGAGCCCGAGGACGACGTCCCCCACGCCTCGGCCCTCGACGCCGACGATCCCGACGCGGCGTGGACCGTTCCGGACGAGTTCGAGGCGCTGATGGCCGAGGCCGAGTTCAGCGGTGCTGAAGACACGCCCGACGACGAAGCGACGGAGGACGCGGCTTCGGCGGAGACCGTCGACCCGCGCTCGGACACGTCTCGTCGAGACGCCGCGGCGCCGGTGGGCGATGCGCCGGGGACGGACGAGACCGCGGTACTTCGGATCGACGACGAGGCGCTTCACGACGCCGGCGAGGCCGAGGGAGCGCTCGTGTGTCCGGCCGAGCCTCGCGACGAGCCGGAGACCCGCGAAGCGCCCCTCGAGCTCGCCGACGAGGGGGCGCCCGCAGCAGCGGCATCGCCGCGGGATCTCGCGTCCGCCCTCGAGTACTTCGAGTCCGCGGCGGGGACCGCCGAGCCGGAGGACGTCGCCGGCGAGGGCGAGGCCCCGATCGAGCTCTCCGACGTCGTCGAGCCGACGAACGAAGCCGCGGCGACGGCTGCACAGGAAGACGAAGCGCCCTGGACCTTCGCGCTGGACGAAGCGGAGACGGGAACGGGCGGGATCACCAGCGACGAGACCGACGCCGCGTTCGCGCCGGAGCCGGAGCCGGACCCCGAAGAACGCGCGTTCCTCGATGCGCCGCTCTCCGACGAGGAAGTCGCGGCGTTCGAGGCCATGGCGACGTCGCCCGGCCGCAAGCCCATCGTGCTCGGCGCGATCGCCGCCGCGGTCGCCGGGCTCGTCTTCCTGACGTTCGGCGGCAGCGAACCGTCGACGCCGGCCCCGTCGTCCGGCGTCGCGAAGGAGGCAGCGTCGACGCCTTCGCCTCCCCTCGCGACGCCCGGCCGCGGCTTCGTCGACCCGGAAGTCATCGCGGCTCTCCCGCAGGATGCCCTCGCGAAAGCGGTCGCCGAAGCAGAGGCCGCCGCCGCTCTCGCCGCGGCCGCGCCGTCGACGCTCGGCCCGGCCGACGGCGCGGGGCTTGTGCGCCCCGCGGCACCGATGCGCGAGACGAGGGCAGGCGAGCCGGAAGCGACACGGCGCCCGCGAACTGAACCGACGGTCAGGGACGAGTCCTTCGCCGCGAACGATCCTACACTCGATGGGAGCGAGCCTTCCGGTCGGGAATCCCCGGCGAAGAACGCGGCCCGGCCGCTCGTTGCGAAGAAGGACGCGCCCGACTCGAAAGAAGGAGCGACGGACGTGGACGGGACTCCGTCGGCGTTGCCGGCGTCGCCGCGCACGCTGACCCCGTCGGGCGAAGAAGAACGATTCTGGTAGACACACCGATGCGTCACTGCCGAGCGCGGTCGCTCGAGCGGGAGACGCGTCGACCGAGACGCAACCCGGTTCGTCCGCCTCCGGACGAACCCACCTCCGGTCCGACTCGTCGTCGGGCGCAGGCCACGAAGGCCCCGCCGCGACGTCGAAGCCGACCCACCCTCTGGAGAAGATCATGAGCGCATTCATGGACGATGCCGTCACCCTCTATCTGCAGGAGCTGATCGACTGGGAGTCCTATTTCAACTGGCGCAAGGGCGAAGACGGTGACGTCGACGCGGACCGCGCCGCGCTCCAGGAGATCCTCGAGACCGCCGCGGCGATCTGCGAAGAGCACGCGCCGGCGCTGCGCGAAGGATGGGAGGCCGAGGTCCAGCTCCAGGACGACCAGGTCGTCTATCCGAAGCACATCAAGGACGCGCTCGACGCGCTGACCGAGGCGGGGCTCATCAGCTTCGGCGTCGAAGAGGAGTACGGCGGCTTCGGCCTCCCCTCGTTCGTCGCGAACGTGATCCTCCAGATGGTCTCGCGGGCGGACGCGGGGCTCATGACGATCCTCGGCCTCCAGGCCGGTGTCGCGGAAGACATCCAGAAATACGCGTCGGACGAGCTCAAGCAGAAGTTCCTGCCGCGCTTCGCTTCCGGGGAGGTGATGGGCGCGATGGACCTGACCGAGCCGCAGGCCGGCTCGGATCTCGGTGCGATCCAGACCCGCGCGACGGAGGAGGACGGCCGCTACTTCCTCGACGGCAACAAGATCTTCATCACGAACGGCGGCTGCGAGATCCACCTCGTGCTCGCCCGGGACCACGCGACCTTCGAAGAGAGCAAGGGCACGACCAAGGGGCTCTCCCTCTATCTCGTCCCGCGCACCCTCGACTCCGGCGAGTCGAACAAGGTCCACGTGACGCGTCTCGAAGAGAAGCTCGGCATCCACGGCTCGCCGACCGCCGCGATCAGCTTCGACCACTCGGAGGGCTACCTCGTCGGCAAGGCCGGCGAAGGCTTCAAGGCGATGCTCTCGCTCATGAACAACGCGCGCTTAGGCGTCGCCGCCCAGGGCGTCGGCATCGCGGAGGCCGCCCTCGCCGAAGCGATCCAGTACGCCCGGGATCGCGTCCAGTTCGGTCAGCCGATCGCGACGATGCCCCTCATGAAGGACCGCCTCGCGAAGATGACCCTCGAGCTCGAGGGCAGTCGCGCGCTCCTCTATCGCGCCTGCTCCCTCGTCGACCAGAACGCGGCGATCGAGAAGGTGATGGCGCGGATCGCCGACGGATCCGCCGAGCTCTCGAACGCCGAGCAGGTCGAGCTGCAGGCGCTCTACGAGCGCAACGCGACGCGCATCCGGCTCCTCACGCCGCTGGCGAAGTACATGGGCACGGAGGCCGCGGACTCGATCAGCCGCGATGCGATCCAGATCCACGGCGGCCTCGGCTTCATGTCCGAGTCCCTGGTCGGCAAGCTCCACGCCGACGCGATCATCACGACGATCTACGAGGGCACGTCGGAGATCCAGGTCTCCTTCGCGCTCAAGGAGCTCGCAAAGGGCGCGCTCACCGTCGTCTTCGAGTCGCTCGAGCAGGAGCTCAAGACCTTCGACGAGCCCCGGATGAAGGAGCAGGCGGACAAGGTCCTCGACGGCATGAACCAGATCCTCGGAGCCGCGGGCGCCCTGCTCGCCGACTTCAACTACGCCCTGATGTCGGCACAGTCCCTGGCCGAGGTGGTCGCGAGCGTGATCGCCGGCGCGGAGCTGCTCAAGCAGGCGAAGGCCGACCCGCGCCGCTTCGACCTCGCGGCGAGCTGGATCAACCGTCGGATGAACGACCTCGAGAGCCGCTGCAAGCGCATCAAGGAAGGCTCGGTCGACCGGCTCGACCGCGCGGACGCGATCATCGCCCTGAAGAGCTAGGCCGGGGCCGCGCCCACGCGGCGAGGCGGAGCGGAGGCCTCAGGTCCCGGTCTGCCGGAGCCATTCGCCGAGCAGCATGCCGACCGCCGCCTGCACGTTGTAGGACGGGATGAATCCCCGCGTCGGGATGCGCACGCTCGCGTCCGCGTCCGCGAGGAGCGCGTCCGGGATGCCCTCGGCCTCGCCGCCGACGACGAGCAGTGTCGGACGGGCCAGGTCGAGGGACCAGGGCGTCGCCTCGCCGCTCGTCTCGACGGCCACGACGCGACGACCCGCGGCCCGCGCGGCCTCGAAGGCGGTCCGCGAATCCGATTCGACCACGGGCAGGAAGCGCTCGGCGTGGATCGAAGCGCGCCGGGCCGCGGCGTGCTCCTTCTCGCTCCAGTCCACGTCGAGGACGACGCCGGCCGCCCCGGCGACCTCCGCTGCCCGCAGGATGAATCCGACGTTGCCGGGATAGCGGAGCCGGCAGAGGGCCAGGGCCAGCCCCGGTGCCGCCATCAGCGCCTCGACGCTCTCCGCGGGGGGCGGGCCGAGGAGCGCGATCGCCGTCTCGATGCCGTCGCCCGCCGTCATGCGCTGCATCTCGCGCGCGGGCTCCGCGGCGACGGGGACGCCGAGCGCCTCCGCGCGCGCGACCAGGTCGGCGAGCGGCGCTTCGTCGACGTCGGCGCGGACGAGGATCCGCGCGACCGGCGCGCCCTTCGCGAGCGCGTCCTGGATCGCGGCGATGCCCGTCAGGCGATCGCGTATCGGCGCAGCGCTCAGTACCGGCCCGGGTTGCGCCGAGGGATCAGCTCGAGGATGGCCTGGAAGCTCGCGCGGCGCTGC
>JAUIMK010000301.1 GCA_030432735.1 bacterium | reverse complement strand
GGGCTGCTAGGGCGCTTCGACCCGCGCGTCGATCGCATCCTCGCGCGTGACGCACTCGATCCGACACGCATCGTCCTCGTCACAGCGACGCGTCTCGTCGTCGACCGTGACCGGCTGTCCCTGCGGTGTGCAGACCCGCTCGAGCACGGCGGGCGCGTCGAGCGGATTCCCGCCCGCGGACGGAACGGGCACGCTCTCGCCGGGGGGCGCGAGGGCCGGTTCGCGCGCGGGCGCGTAGGGAGAGAAGCGACAGCCGGATACACCCCAGGCGAACAGGGTCGCCACGAGCGCGATCGCCGCGCGAGATCCGGTGCTCCGTCGGGATTCCCGGTTCGTCCTCATCGTCGTCCTCCCGATGATTCGCCTGCGTGGCTCACCGGTCTGCGCCGCCATCGCTCGAGCCGAGCTCTTCCAGGACGGGAACCTCCGTCCCTGCTCCGACCCGGATCGTGCCGCAGACCCCGGGACGATGCATCGCCGGGTGGAGCCCGGGGGCGGGCGTTCCGGACGTCACGGATGCGATCCGCTAGCCTCGCCGCCCTCCGGACCCTACGATCGCGGCCTCGCCGCCCCCTCTCCAGGAGACTCCATGTCCGACTCCCGCCCGTTCAACGTCCTCGGTGTCCAGCAGGTCGCCATCGGTGGCCTCGACAAGAACAAGCTGAAGAAGTTCTGGGTCGACATCATGGGATTGACCTACGGCCACTCGTACAAGAGTGAGAAGGAGAACGTCGACGAGGACATCTGCGAGACCGGCGCGGGCGCGTTCAAGGTCGAGGTCGACCTGATGCAGCCCCTCGATCCCGAGAAGCGCCCGAAGGTCCACGATCCGGCGCTCAACCACATCGGTCTCTGGATCGACGACCTGCCGACCGCCGTCGAGTGGCTCGAAGGGCAGGGCGTTCGCTTCACGCCCGGTGGGATCCGCAAGGGGGCCGCGGGCTACGACGTCTGCTTCATCCATCCGAAGGGCAACGAAGACTTCCCGATCGGCTCCGAAGGCGTGCTCGTCGAGCTGGTGCAGGCGCCCGACGAGGTGATCGAGGCCTTCGCGACGATCGCGGCGCATTAGTCGCCTGCGGGCGCTCGGCGACTCATTGGTCGCCTGCGGGCGCTCGGCGACGGGTTGGTCGCCTGCGGGCGCACGGCGACGGGTTGGTCACCTGCGAGTGGTAGGCGACGGGCGCCCCCGCCCCCGCCCCCGCCCGCGGCGCCGAGGCTGCCCGCGTCGGCGGGCGAGGGTCACGAAGGCCAGCGCGCCGCCGAGGAGCGTTCCGACGAGCCCCGGCTCCGGCACCTGCATCGCGTCGAGATCCGCGCCACGCCAGTCGGGATCGAGCGTGCTCGCATCGATCTCGAGGGACCACGCGGCGCCGTCGTATCGGAGCACGTCCTCGTCGTCGAAGCCGATTCCGCCGACGTTGCCCGAGGTGTCGAGGGACACGAGGAAGGCGCCGCTCCCGAGGTCCTGCGCGGCGTCCACGTCGTAGCCCGCGCCGAGTCCCGCGGCGGAGCCGTCGAAGGCCGGGACGAAGAGCGCGCCGTCCCAGCGTGCCAGGTCCTCGTCCGCGAAGGTCTGCCCGTCGAGGGTGACCGTCGTGTCGAAGGAGACGAGCACGCCGCTCCCCGGCGAGGTCGCGATGGCGTCGATCGCCGCACCGCGCGGGATGCCCTCCGCGGTGCCGTCGAGCTCGATCGTATAGTCCGCGCCGTCCCAGCGGACGACGTCGCGCGGCGTCGCGAGGATGCCGCCCGCCAGGGACGTCGTCGTCTCGAGGCCGAAGAGGCGGTCGCCGTTCGCGTCGAGGGCGTAGGCGGTGACCTCGGCGGCGACGGGCAAGGGACCGAGGTCCTCGAGCAGGACGATGCCGAGCTGGTTGTCGACGGCGACGTCCTGATCCTCGGCGAGGCTGCCGCCGAGCTGGGCGGAGATGTCGGGGGATCCGGCGAACAGCTCCTGCGCGCTCGCCACGTCGGCGAGAAGGAAGGAGACACAGAGCAGTGTCGAAAGATGGGCGGGGATCTTCATGGCGGTACTCCTCGAGTCGCGGACGACATGTCCCGCGACGTCGTACCCAGTGTCCCGGATGCGAATCGCGTGATCCGTGAAGCCGTTCACGGTTCGCCGCCTCGAGAGGCGATTTCCTGTCGGACGTGACGGCGGCTCCGAATCGATCGGGGCGCGGCCGAACTCGAGACAGGAGACGGAACCATGAAGCGACGATTCGAAGCTCTTCTCGCCGGCTGCGCCGGCTTGCTTGCCAGCCTTGCCCTGACGGCGCCGGCGCACGCCGTCGACGGCGTGATCGAAGTCAACCACGCCGCCGCGCTCGCCGGCGGCGTGACGAGCGCCGACACCCCCGGCTATCCCGTGACCCTGACGGCGGGCGCGAGCTACCGCCTGACGAGCGACCTGCGGACCTCCAACGGGGACACGACCGTCATCGAAGGCGTCGTCCCGGAGCTCTTCGGCTTCGCCAACAGCAACGGCGCGATCCATCTCGACTTGAATGGCTTCAACGTGCGGTGCTTTCTCGGCGCGCTGGTCCCGCCCGGCGCGAGCTGCGACGGGGAGGCGATCGGGATCGACTTCTCCGCGATCAAAGGAGCCGTCGTCCAGAACGGCACCGTCCGCAACCTGGGCTCCGACGGGATCCTGCTCGGGGACGCGGGTCGGGTCGAGAACGTCGTCGTGCTCGAGAGCGGCGCCGGCGGAGGCGGAAACCGGGCGGGGATCCGGTGCACCGGCTCCTGCGAGATCAAGGACAGCGTCGCCGCCGACAACGCGACCTACGGGATCATGACCGGCCTCAACTCGAACGTCGTCGACAGCCGCGTCTACGACAACGGCTCGGCGGGAATCCGGCTGGGCTCCTACTCGACCGTGCGATCGAGCGTCGTCTATTCGAACGGGGGCGCCGGCATCCTCGACTCCGGATACGGACTGATCCTGGGCAACCAGGTATCCCAGAACTCGGGCTACGGCGTCGACTCGCTGATCGGCGCCCGCTACGTCGTCGGCAACAACACCTTCGTCGGCAACAACTCGTCGGGGGCGCAGATCGACGCCTTCGCGACGCAGGTGGAGCTCAACAACTGCCAGACGAACACCGTCTGTCCGTAGGGCGCTGCGCGCGCTCGTCGGGCGGTCTCGAGCTCGGCGAGGCGATCGCCCGGGCCTAGTAGGACTCGGCGTTCGCCTCGCTGATCTGGTCGTTCAGCGTCCAGAAGTCGTAGACGACGCCGACGACGAAGAGCCCGCCGGTCAGCAGGTAGAGCACGCCGGTGACCCATTTGCCGAGATAGAAGCGGTGGATCCCGAAGACGCCGAGGAAGGTGAGGAGCACCCAGGCGATCGTGTAGTCGAGGGGGCCCTGCTTGAAGCGGAGCTCCGCCGAGCGTTCGAGCCGCGGCATCAGGAAGAGGTCGACGATCCACCCGATCAGGAAGAGCCCGGCGGTGAAGAGGTAGATCGTGCCCGAGATCGGCTTGCCGAAGTAGAAGCGATGGGCGCCGGTGAAGCCGAAGATCCAGAGGACGTAGCCGACGGCGAGGGAATGGGTCTCTTCGCGACCGCTCATGCGGAGGCCTCCTTCTTCTTGACGGATTTCCGGGACGGGCCGTCCTTCTTCTTCGCGGCGATCCCGAACGCCGGGACCGGAAAGGCGGGGCCCAGGAGGACCGCGACCCACTGGGTCTGCGGCTGGCTGTCGAGGGTGATCCGGAGGATCACCGTGAGCGGCACGGCGAGGACCATGCCGACGGGCCCGAGGACCCAGCCCCAGAAGATCAGGGACGTGACCACGATCAGCGGCGAGAGCCCCATGCCTTCTCCCAGGGCGCGCGGCTCCAGGAAGTTTCCGATCGAGATGTTGACCGTCAGGTAGATCGCGGTCACGACCGCCGCCGTCTGCAGACTGTTGTCGACCATGGCGAGGGCGACGGCGGGAATCGCGGCCATCACGGAGCCGATCGCCGGGACGAAGTTCAGCAGGAACGCGACGAGACCCCAGAGCGGCGCGAACTTCACGCCGAGCAGGACCAGCGCGCAGTAGATGAGGATGCCGGTCAGCATGCTCGTCAGCGTCTTGATTCCGAGATAGCGCCGGATCGACGTGCCGATCTCGGTCATCCGCGTCTCGATCTCCGGCGAGTCGCCGAAGGCGTCGCGCACCTTGCGCGGGATGCTCGCGGCCTCGAGCAGGATGAAGCAGACGATCAGGAAGAGCAGGAACGCGTTGTTCAGCAGCGAGCCCAGGTTGCCGGCCAGTCCGCCGACCATGCCGAGGGCGGCCTGGGGATCGAAGGGGTTCGCCTCGTCCGGATTCGAGCCGAAGTCGATGCCGTACTCCTTGAGCGTCTCGGTCAGCGAGACGACGAGGGAGCCGAAGCGCTCCTGGTAGGACGGCAGCAGGGCGGTGAACTCGTTGATCGACGTGCTCATCAGCCCGCCGAACACGGCGCCGATCCCGAAGAGGCCCATCAGGACGATGAGCAGCGCGATCAGATTGGGCACCCCGCGGTCGCGCAGCCAGAAGAGGAAGGGCGCGCAGAGCAGGCCGATGAACCCGGCCAGCAGGAAGGGCACGAAGAGCGAGCTCGCCGCCTTCAGGCCGGCGATGATGACCACGACCGAGGCCATGGCGAGCAGCGCGTTCGAGGTCGGGAGGCTTCGATCGTTCGACACGCCGAGAGGATGCCGCGGCTTGGCGCGAGGGGCCACGCGGGCCCCTTCCCGGCGCCCGCGTTCGGGCGTAGCGCTCGCGCCCTGCGCGAGAGCTGCTCGATGCGACGGCGATCGTCGGGAGCTAGCTTCTCGGCGCAGAGCGGCGGGTCGGAAGCGGGCTGCGTCGGCGGAGATCGCGAATGAGCGTGCAAGCGACATGGAAGGCGTTCGACCTGGCGAAGGTCGTCGCGACCGCAGAATCCCAGGGTGCGCCCTATCTGGAGTTCCTGCGCGTTCCGACGCTCTCCGCGGGGATCTACAGCCTGGCCGCCGGTGCGACGGACACCCAGACGACCCACGACGAAGACGAGGTCTACTTCGTCCTCAAGGGACGAGGGCGGATCACCCTGAGCGGTCAGCCCCAGGAGATCGGGCAGGGCTCGATCCTCTACGTCCCCGCGGATACCGAGCACGAGTTCACCGAGATCACCGAAGATCTCTCGCTCCTCGTCTTCTTCGGCTCCGGCGGCCCGTCCGGCGCGGACGTCTGAGCCCGCTGCGCCACGGATCGATTCCCGCGTGGCCCAACTCTCCGCCGACCCTGCCCGCGCCCGTCGCGCTGCCGAGCGAAGCTGCGGCCCGTGCTCCGCGTGCTGCACCGTCCTCCGCGTCGACGAGCTCGCCAAGCCGGCGGGCCGGGACTGCGAGCACCAGCGCGCCGAGGGCGGCTGCGGCATCCACGCTTCGCGCCCGGCGATCTGCCGTGGCTACCACTGTCTCTGGCTGCAGGGCGGGCTCGACGACGACGAACGCCCCGACCGGACCGGCGGGATCGTCGACCTCGAGGCCGTCGGGGCCGCGGTGAGGCTCTCGATCCGCGAGCTCCGGCCCGGTGCCTTCGACGCGTCGCCGGCGCTCCAGTCGATCGCCGAGCGCTACCGGAGTCAGATGCCCGTTCGGGTGACCGACACCGCGGATCTCGAGAATCCCGACCGTCCCTTCCGCGTGCTGCTCGCGGACGACGTGGAGCAGCGGGTCGCCGGCGAACGGGTGGAGATCTACGCAGGCGGCGTCCTCCGCGAGACGAAGACGCTCCCCTGGCTCGAGAGGATGGCGCGTCGCGTCTCGATCTGGCGCCGAGAGCGGGCGCTCCGACGAATCGCCCGCGGGAGCTGAACGAATGGACGCCGGCAGACGTCGCGTCGCAGCCGCACGAAGCGGCCCCGACCGTCGTCTGCCGCCGGTCTCGGATCGGGCTCAGGCTCGGGGGTGCGATCGCCCGATGAAGAAGAGCGCTCGGCCGGTTAGCTTCACGGTGCTCGACGACGAGAGGAACGGATGAGTAGCCAGACCG
>JAUIMK010000300.1 GCA_030432735.1 bacterium | reverse complement strand
CGCCTTCCCGGTCGAAGCGGCGCACGCGACCGGTCCCGTCGACGTGGCCCTGCACGATGTGACCGTCGAAGCGGGCCCCGGCGCTCATCGCGCGCTCGAGATTGACGCCCTCTCCTTCGACGAAGCCGCCGACGCGGGTCTTGTCACGCGTCTCCTGGATCGCCTCGAAGGTGAAGCGCGTGCCGTCGATCGAGGTCACCGTCAGGCAGCAGCCGGCCACGGCGATCGAGTCCCCGAGCCCGACACCATCCGCGATCGGTCCGAGGTCGATCACGAAGCGGGAGAGGTCCGCGAGGGTCTCGACGGATTCGATGCGGCCGACGTGTTCGACGATTCCGGTGAACATGTTGCGGGAACTCTAGCGCCCTGCCGGCGAAGGGCGGCAGTCCGTCCCGACGCGCCCCGTCCGCCTCGAGAGGATGCGCATCAGCTTCGGAACCGGGCCTCGATCTCGCGCAGCATCTGGTCCCGGACGGTGGCGTAGTCGGCGTCGAGCTCGATCGGAGGGTTCGGGTGCTCGGCGACGATGCCCTCGAGCTCCATCGAGTGGTAGGCGAGCTTCGAGTCGACGAACTTGAGACCGTGGGCCGTCGAGACGACGACCACCTGGTCCTCCGCCCGGACGAGGCCGCGCGCCTGGAGCTTGCGCAACGCGACGAGGGCGACGCCGGTATGCGGGCAGTTGAAGAGCCCGGTCCGGTCCGCCTTCGCGCACTCCTCGAGGATCTCCGACTCCGTCGCCTGCTCCACGACGCCGTCGTAGCGCTTGAGCGCATCGACCGCCTTCAGGTACGAGACGGGGTTCCCGATCTGGATCGCCGACGCCACGGTCTTGCGCGCCGCGATCGGCTCGAAGACCTCGAAGTCCTTCTGATAGGCGAGATAGAGCGGATTCGCGGCTTCCGCCTGCCCGACGCAGACCCGCGGGCGCTTCGAGATCAATCCGAGATCGAAGAGCATGTCGAGGCCCTTCGCGAGGGCGGAGACGTTGCCGAGGTTGCCGCCGGGGATCACGATCCAGTCCGGCACCTGCCAATCGAGCTGCTGCACGATCTCGAGGCCGACCGTCTTCTGCCCCTCGACCCTCAGGCTGTTCATCGAGTTGGCCAGATAGACCCCGTCGTTCGCCGAGACCTGCTTCACGATCTCCATGCAACCGTCGAAGTCCGTGTCGAGGGCGAAGACGATCGCTCCGTTCGCGACGGGCTGGATCAGCTGCGCCAGGGAGATCTTGCCGCGCGGCAGGAACACGATCGCGGGAATGCCCGCCGCGGCCGCGTAGGCAGAGAGGGCCGCCGACGTGTCCCCGGTCGAGGCGCAGGCGACCGCCGGGATGTCGGCGCCGTTCGCGATCATCTGCTTGACCTGCGAGACGAGCACCGTCATGCCGAGGTCCTTGAACGACCCGGTGTGGCTGTTGCCGCAGAGCTTCAGCCAGAGGTCGTCGAGCCCGATCTCGCGGCCGTAGCGCTCCGCCCAGAAGAGATTCGTGTGCCCCTCGTACATCGAGACGACGTTGTCGTTGTCGATGTCCGGGAGGACCCACTCCTTCTTCCCCCAGACGCCCGACCCGTAGGGCCACTCGTTCTTGCGCGCGCGCCGCTCGAAGTGCTCCTTCCACCCGGCGCCGGAGGTCTTCTTCAGCTCGTCCATGTCGTGGACCACCTGCAGGAGGCCGCCTTTCGAGTCGGTGTAGACCACCTCGTCGAGCCCGTACCGCTCGTCGGGATTCGCCAGGGACTCGAACCAGGCCCGCGGGCGAGGCTTCGCCGTCGCGTCCGAAGGGGGAGCACCGGACATGGCTAGACGTCCTCCTCGATCCGGATCACCCGCGGAGCTTCCGTAACCTCGGCGAGTCCCTCGATCTTCCCGAGCGCGCGGGTGAGGGCCGCCTCGCTCGCGGTGTGGGTCAACACGATCACCGGCACGGTCGCGGCGCCGGTTCCGCTCTCGCGCTGGACGACGGAGGCGATCCCGACGCCCTCCTCACCGAGGGCCCCGGTGATCCGGCTGAGCACGCCCGGCTCGTCCTTCGCCGTGAAGCGGAGATACGCGCGGCCGAGCACCTCGTCCGGAGGGACCGTCTCCTTGGCGACGATGTGCTGGGGCAGATAGCTGAGGGGCGCGACCGGTCCGGCCTCGCCGCGCTTGATCTCGCGAGCGATCTCGATCAGATCCCCCACGACCGCGCTCGCCGTCGGCATCTCACCGGCGCCGGCACCGTAGTAGAGCGTCGGCCCCACCGCGTTCCCGATCACCTCGACCGCGTTCATCGCGCCATCCACGTTCGCCAGCATGCTCGTCTTCGGCACCATGGTCGGCTGGACCCGCGACTCGATCCGCTCGGTCCCGTCCGCCGAGCGGTGACACTTCGCGACGCCGAGCAGCTTGATCTTGTAGCCGAAGTCGTCCGCCAGCTCGAAGTCGAGCGGCAGCAGGCCGCGGATGCCTTCCGTCGGGATCTCCTCGAACACGACCTCCGCGCCGTAGGCCATCGTCGTCAGCAGCGCGAGCTTGTGGGCCGCGTCGATCCCCTCGACGTCGAAGGTCGGATCCGCTTCGGCGTAGCCGAGCTCCTGCGCGCGCTTGAGCACGACGTCGAAGTCCTCGCCGGTCGACTCCATCTCGGTCAGCACGTAGTTCGTCGTGCCGTTCAGGATCCCGAGCACCGTCTCGATCTGGTTCGCCGCCAGGCCCTCGCGCAGGGAGCGCAGGATCGGGATGCCCCCGCCGACGGCGGCCTCGAAGGCGATGTCGAGCCCCTTCGCCGAGGCGGCGCCGAAGATCTCGCGACCGTACATGGCGAGCAGCGCCTTGTTCGCCGTCACGACGTGCTTGCCCGCCTCGAAGGCCTCGAGGATGAACTTCTTGGGCACGTCGTAGCCGCCCACCAGCTCGATCACGATGTGGACCTTCGGGTCCGCGATCAGCGCGCTCGCGTCCGCGTCGAAGTGGATGCCCGTGAGGTCCACGCCGCGATCCGTGTCCTGGTCGAGGTCGGCGATCCGGACCATGCGCAGCGGAAAGCCGAGGCGCTGCTCGATCTCCGCGGCGTTGTCCGCCAGCACCTTGACGACGCCCGTCCCGATCGTGCCGAAGCCGATCAGCCCGACGCCGATGCCATCCTGGTTGCCGCTCATCTCGTTCTCCTCGGTGTGCGGCGCCCGGGCGCCGCTCATGGCCGGCCTGCACGACGAAGCGCAGCCGGATCTCGCTAGGGCTTCGCTTCGCGGAAGAAGCGCCGGATGCCCCGGACCGCCTGGCGGATCCGGTGTTTGTTCTCGACCAGCGCGAAGCGCACGAAGCCTTCGCCTCCCTCTCCGAAGCCGACGCCCGGAGAGACGGCGACGTTCGCCTCCTTCAGCAGGCGCTTCGAGAACTCGAGGGAGCCGAGCTGCGCCCAGGGCTCCGGGATCGGCGCCCAGACGAACATCGTCGCCAGCGGCTTCTCGATCTTCCACTGCCCCTCGCCGGGAGCGGCCAGTCCGTCGATCAGCGCGTCCCGACGCTCCTTGTAGATCGCGCAGTTCTCCTCGACGCAGTCCTGCGGTCCGCGCAGCGCCGCGATCGCGCCGATCTGGATCGCCTGGGGCATGCCGTAGTCGAGGTAGGACTTGATCCGCTTGAGGGCGTGGATCATCTCCGGGTTGCCGCAGGCGAAGCCGACGCGCCAACCGGCCATCGAGTGGCTCTTCGAGAAGGACACGAACTCGATCGCGATGTCCTTGGCGCCCGGCACCTCGAGGATCGAGGGCGGCTTGTAGCCGTCGAAGGCGATCTCCGCGTAGGCGAAGTCGTGCAGGATCATCAGGTCGTTGGCCCGGGCGAACTCGACGATCCGTTCCAGGAACGGGAGGTCGATGATGTGGGTCGTCGGGTTCGCGGGGAACGAGATGATCAACATCTTCGGCTTGGGCCAGGTCCGGCTGACCGCCTGCTCGAGGTTCTCGATGAAGTCGCTCTCGTGGTTCAGCGGAACCTTGCGCAGGTCCGCGCCGGCGATGATCACCGAGTACTGGTGGATGGGATACGCCGGATCGGGTACCAGGACGACGTCGCCGGGGCCGACCGTCATCAGCACGAAATGGCTGAGCCCCTCCTTCGCCCCGATCACCGCGACCGCCTCCGTCGCCGGATCCAGGTCGACGTCGTGGCGGCGCTTGTACCACTCCGTGATGCCGGCGCGCAGGTTCGGCAGGCCCTGGCTCGAGGAGTAGCGGTGGTTGCGCGGGTCCTGGGCGGCCTCGCAGATCTTGTCGACCACGTGCTTCGGCGTGGCGAGGTCCGGGTTGCCCATGCCGAGGTCGATGATGTCCTCGCCGGCGCGTCGGCCGGCGCGGGTCAGCTCCGTCACCTCCGAGAGGATGTAGGGAGGCAGTCGGTTCAGCTTGTTGAAGTCGTGTCGGAAGGAATCCGTCATGTCGGTCGTCTCGTTTCGCTGGCCCCGCGCGCCCCAGCCGTTCGCTGGTCCGTGCGTGGGCTGCATCTCGTTCCCGGTCCGATCGCGCCCGGCCCCTCCTGCTCCAAGGGGTCCACCCGGCTCGCTTCGGACGTCCCGCGGTCGCTCTGTGGGGGCAGCCGCGACCACGCTCGTGGTCGCGGCTTGAGACCCGCCTCGGAGCCGACCCGTTCGGCGAAGCCGTCCCGCGCGCGGATCCGGGTCCTCCTTGCGACCCCAGCGCCCGCGGAGCGGCCAGCGCCCTGCCCGTCCGTCGCCCGCCCACCGTTTCCAGGATCGATCCCTCGGATCTTCCGGCCCCGGTGGGCTAGCGAGCCGCCCCCGTCGTCGTGCGCGTAGCCGTGGCCGCGCCCGCCCGGATCCGGGCGGCGTTCGCGGCCGGCTCGGCGGCAGCGCAGGCTTGGAGGTGACGATCGATCATCCCGATGGGACTCCTTCGAATCGCCCGATCTTACTGGACAAATCGCGTTCGAGGTACCGGCCGGCCGCGATTCGGCGCCCGTCCCCGGCCGCGCCCGCGGCTCAGTCCTGCGCCGCGGTCGAAGCTCGCCGAGCCCCGTCGCCCGCGCGCCCGAGGAGGCGGTAGACGAGCAGTCCACCGGCAAGCAGCGCCCCGGTCACCGCGGCCTCCGATGGCCGCGCGACCGCGATCGCCGCCCCGATCGCGAGGTTGACGCCGAGATAGAGGGCCGGCACCCAGGGATAGCCCCAGGTCCGATAGGGCCTCGGCCGCTCGGGCTGGCGCCAGCGGAGCGCGAAGAGCGCGAGAGTGTCCGCGGAGGTCGCGAGCACGATTCCGAAGACCGTGAAGTCGAGGGCCCGCGGAAAGCTCTCGAGGAAGACGACGAGGGCGATCGAGACCGCGGCCTGGACCCCGATCGCCGTGCTCGGCGTCTGGAATCCGTCGTGCACGCGATCCGCGCGCCGCAGGAAGAGGCCGTCGAGGGCCATCGCATAGACGATGCGCGGACCGACCAGCACCGTGGCGTTCAGCGTCCCGAGCACCGAGACCAGCACGAAGGCCGACACCCAGCGACCGCCTGCGGGCCCGAAGAGCGCCTGCGCGGCCGCCTCCCCGGCGTCCACCGAGCCGCGCAGCTCCGCCGGCGTGAGCGCGTAGAAGTAGACGACGTTCACCGCCACGTAGAGCGCGCTGCAGACCGCGAGCCCGAGGAAGAGCGAACGCGGGAGGTTGCGCGCGGGGTCCTCGATCTCGCTGGCGACGTAGACGCAGGCGTTCCAACCGAGATAGGAGAAGAGGACCGGCGAGAGCGCCTGACCGAAGGCCAGCCAGCCGACCGGGCCGCGCGTCCCGCCGGCGGCGTGCGCGGCCTCCGACCAGGGCACGAAGCTGCCCTCTCCGAGCACCGGCGCGACGAGCACGAAGACGAGCAGCGCCACGACCTTCGCGCCCGACGTCAGGTTGTTGAGCGAGGCGCCCCAGCGCGTGCCGCGCAGGTTCAGCAGCGAGCAGAGGAGGATCGCCGCGGCGGCGAGCGCGATGATGCCGGGGCGCTCGAGGCCGAGCGCCGGAGCCAGGGACTCGGCGAAGACGACCGCG
>JAUIMK010000299.1 GCA_030432735.1 bacterium | reverse complement strand
TGACCATCGCGAGGCGTCCCCATCCGCCCATGCACGGCTTCGGTCGGTCCGAGAAGTAGTCCGGCAGAACGAAGAGCATGCTGAGTCCGCTCCCGGCGAGCCTCGCCTGCTCAGCCTTCACGATGCGGCTCGCCTCCGCGAGCTGCTCCGCGGTCGGCATGAGCGCCGCGCGGTTCAGCAGCGCCCAGCCGTGGTACTGGGTGTTCGCGAGCTCGAGGCGATCGGCGCCGAGTCGCTCGGCGAGGGCGATGACGTCGCCGATCCCGTCGAGGTTCTCGCGGTGGAGGACACAGTTGAGTGTCAGCGGGAGGTCGAGGGCCTTCGTGCGCTCACACAGGGCGAGCTTCGCCTCGAAGCTGCGGGTTCCGGCGATCCGATCCGAGCCCTCGGCGGTCGCGTCCTGGACCGAGACCTGGACGCTTCGCAGGCCGAGGTCCGCGAGCGCGGAGAGACCGTCGGGGGTGAGCGGGCGCCCCGCCGTCACGAGATGCGGATAGAGATCGGCATCGACGGCCCGCTCGACGATCTCGGGCAGGTCGGGGCGGGTGCTGGGCTCGCCGCCGGTCAGACCGACGTGGACGACGCCGAGATCGGCGGCCTCCTCGAAGACGCGCCCCCAGTCCGCCGCCGAGAGCGCCTCCCGGCGTTCGCGGAACGCGAGCGGGTTCGAGCAGTACGGACACTGGAGCGGACACCGATAGGTCAGCTCCGCGATCAGGTTGAGGGGTGCGTACGTCGTCCTCTGCGGGCGCTCCGGTCCGCGCCGTCGCGCGGGTGTCCCTTCCTCTTCCGGGTCGCGGCCGTCCCCCTCGACGACGCCTCCGAGCGCGACCATCTCGGCCAGGAATCGCTCGACCTCTCCGGCGAGCCCCTCGGTTCCGGGATAGCGCGCATCGAGGATCGCGCTGATCTCGGCCTGCGATCTCCGCCCGTCGACCAGCTCGAGGATCTCGCCGCCGCTACCCGCGAGCCGCAGGGCGCGTTCGGGAAGCACGAGCACGTGCCCGTGGGCGCGGACCTTGAGGGCGGCGTGGCGGGAGAGCGAAGGACGGGTCGTCGACACGCCTACACCTCGAGCTCGAGGCCGTCGAGCCCGATCTCGACGCCCGCTTCCGCGATCCGCGCCGCTTCCTTCGCGCTTCGGTTCGCGAGCGGGTTGCTGGCGGCGACGTGGACGTAGATCGATCGGCCGGTCATGCCGGCGAGCACGGCGAGGGAGCCGCCGGGGCCATCGATCGGAACGTGACCGAGCTCGACGGCGCTGCGCGCGCCCGGTCGGAGCCGTCGCGCCTCGTCCGCCGCATAACACGTCCCGTCGACGAAGCGGACGTCGGCTTCACGGAGCTCCGCGAGGGTGGCGGAGTCGAGCTTCTCGATCCGGGGCGCCCAGACGAGGCGGCGGCCGCTGCGGCGGTCGGTGATCCGGACGCCGGCGCGGGCGCGACCAGCGGTCGTCGAGCGGTCCCGGAGATGATCCGGGACGGGGCCCGGCAGCGGGAAGAGACGCGCTTCGAGCGTCTCGTCGCGGTCGAGGGGGAAGGGCCGGTCCCAGCCGAGGCCGGTCCAGAGCGGCTCGAGGGTCACGAAGGACGCGTCGTGATCGAGCAGCTCGCGCCGGAGATCGGCGGACGAGGCGATCCGGACGGCGAGCCCGCTGCGCAGCGCCAGGGCGCCGCCGCTCGCGTCGAGGTCGCCGCTCGAGAGGATCAGCGAATCGATCGGGACCGCCCGGCTGCCTTCCGGCGGCGCGAAGAGGGGCTCGTTCGCGAGGGTCGAGGCGAGATGGAAGGGCGCCTCGAGGATCGAGAAGCGAACGCCGTCGGCGCTCACCGCCAGACACGCGCCGAGCCGTCGCGGGTGGTCCGCATCGAGAGCGCGCGCCTTCCGGGCCGCCTCGGAGCCGTCGTTCCAGGTCGGGACGCCGGTCGCGACTCCGGAGCCGAGCAGTCGCGCCTTCATGACGGCGCGTCCTCGTGGTCGCCGCGGGTCACTCCGCCGGCTCCGCGTCGATCACGTGATGGGCGACGTCGCTCGAGAAGCCGCGCCGGGCGAGGAAGCCGAGATGACGCTGTCGCTCGGCGATCCGCTTCGTGGGATCGGGACAGAAGGGACCGAGCCGCTTCTTGCGCGCGACCCGGAAGGCGGCCTCGACCTCGTCGGTGTGGGCGAAGCCGCCGTCGTCGTCGCTTCGGGCCCCGGTCGCTTCTTCCGTGCGTTCGCGCTCGATCTCGCGAAGCGTCGCCGGCTCGATGCCCTTCGCGAAGAGCTGCTGCTCGATCCAGGCGCGGGAGCGGCCGGCGGCGCGGCCGCGCTCGAAGAGATGCGCCGCGAGGCGGTGATCGTCGACGTAGCCGCGGTCGACCAGCCGGTCGACGATCCCGGGGATCGACGCACGGAACGCGTCGCCGTCTTCGTCGGTCCGGGCGCAGCGCGCGTCGAGCTTGCGCTCGAGGGTCTCGATCAGGCGCCGCCGCGACTGGTCCGACCGTGCGAGGGAGCGGACCGCCTCGTCCTCGAGCCACTTCTCGTCGAGGGGCAGCGCGTCCCGGCGCTTGCGCCGGCGCGGCGCGGCTTCGGGATCGCCGGCTTCGGAGGCGTCGGAGGCGAGTCGCGCTGGCCGGTGCGGTTCCATGACCTCCACGCTACCAAATCGGCCAAACGCCCTCGCGGGGTGCCCTCCGGCCTTCGCTGCGGACCCGTCCACCGATGCCCGAGCTCCCCGAAGTCGAAACGACCCGCCGCCGGATCGCTCCCCTGCTCGTCGGGCGACGCATCGCGCGCGTCGTCACGACCCCGCCGAGCTACTTCTTCCTGACCCCGCCGGAGGAGCTGCGCGCGCACCTCGAGGGCCGTCCGGTCGAGTCCCTCGATCGCGTCGGGAAATACCTCGTGATGGGCCTCGATCGAGGTGATCGCGTCCTGCTCCATCTCGGCATGACCGGCCAGCTCTTCTCGAGCGAGGCCACGAGCGTCCGTCTGCTCTCCGCCACGGCGCGCGCTTCCCTCGCTCCCGACGAGCAGCGCGCCTTCGAGCCCGACGCGCACACCCACCTCCGCTTCGAGATGGAAGGGGAGGGGCCGCAGGTCTACTTCCGGGACGTGCGAAAATTCGGGAAGGTGCAGTGGCTCCCGGCGGGCGAAGCGAACGAACGGCTCGATCGTCTCGGGACCGACGCGCTCGACGTGACCGGCGAGGAGCTCTTCCGGGCGAACCGGGGTCGTCGCGTGGCGATCAAGGCCATGCTGCTCGACCAGACGGTCGCCGCCGGCGTCGGCAACATCTACGCCGACGAGGCGCTCTTCCTGGCGGGGGTCCGGCCGGGCCGCGCCGCGAAGCGGGTCACGCGTCGCGAGTGCGAGGCGATCGTCCTCGGGCTCCATCGTGTCCTGCGCCGCTCGATCGAGACCGGCGGCTCGAGCATCAGCGACTACGTCGCCCCGGACGGGAGCGACGGCGGCTATCAGGACGAGCGAAGGGTCTACGGGCGCAAGGGCGAACCGTGTCTCGTCTGCGGCGAGCCGATCAAGCGCCGCCTCATCGCGCAGCGCTCCTCGCACTATTGTGCGCGATGCCAGCGCTAGCGGCGTTCGCTCGGCCGCCGGCGCTCGAGCGAGGCTCCGGCGCTAAGCTCGTCCCATGCTGAGTCAGGTGGAGCTCGAACGCGTCGCGGCGGCGCTCACGGCAGAGTTCGTCGGGGGGCGGGTGGAGCGCTGGGTCGAGCCGGATCGGGGGCGCCTCGCGTTCACGATCTATCGCCGGGACGAATCCGGGAAGCGGAAGGCGACGATCGGGATCGATGCGCGCCCGGAGCTCGCGCGGGTCGGGCTCCTCGATCGGATGCCCGCCGCGCCGGACAGCCTGCCGGCCTTCAGCGCCTATCTCCGCGCGCATCTCGGCCGCGGCCGGCTCGAGAGCGCGAAGCTCCGGGGCGACGATCGCCAGCTCGCGCTCCGCTTCTCCGCGAAGGACGGGGACTACACGCTCCTCCTCTCGATCTTCGGCCGTCGGAGCAATCTCTACCTGCTCGACGCCGACGACACGCTCGTGCAGGCGCTCCGGCCCCTCGCGGACACACGCGCCGAGCTCGCGCTCGGCGAGCGCTGGGTGGATCCGGGCTCGTCCGCGCCCCAACGCGGCGAGGATCGCTTCGCCGACGAGGAGGGGATCGACCTGCTCGAGGCGGTCGAGGCGTGTTATGCGGAGCGGATCGGTGAGCGGGCCGCGGACGAGGACCGGCGCCGCCTCGCGAACGCCCTCAAGAAGGAGCGCAAGACGGCGGAGCGTCGCCTCGAGCGGATCGAGGCGGAGCTCGCGGAGGCGGACCAGGCGACGACGCTCCAACAGCACGGCGAGCTCCTCAAGGCCAACCTGGGACGGATCGAGGCGGGCGCCTCGGAGATCACCGTCGACGACTTCACGACCGGCGACCCGGTCACGATCGCCCTCGATCCGAAGAAGTCACCGAAGGACAACCTCGACGCGATCTTCAAGCGCTACCAGAAGCTGCTGCGTCGCCTGACCAAGGCGGGGGGGCAGGTCGACGGGGCGCAGCAGGCGATCGACGCGATCGTGGCGCTCGAAGAAGAGCTCGCGAAGACGGATTCGCTCGAGGCGCTCCTCGCGCGGGACGACGTCCGGAAGCTCGTAGCCCGGCACGCGGCGAAGCCGGGCGCGACCGCCGTCTCGAAGGCGCCGGAGAAGCCGCCGCTGCCGCAGGTCTACCGCAACCTGCCGCGCAAGTTCCATCCGCGGCGCTACCGCTCGTCGGACGATCTCGAGATCTGGGTCGGACGGAGCGACGAGGCGAACGACGTCCTGACGACGCGCCTCGCCCGGGGCAAGGATCTCTTCTTCCATCTCGACGGCGCGCCCGGGAGCCACGTGATCCTCCGGACCGAGGGGCGCGAGGATCCGCCGGCGGAGGCGGTGATCGACGCCTGTGAGCTCGCGGTGCATTTCTCGAAGCAGAAGAACGCCAGCCGGGCGGACGTCCACGTCGTGCCGATCAAGAACGTGAAGAAACCGAAGGGCGCCAAGCGCGGACTCGTCTACGTGACCGGCGGCAAGTCGGTCCATCTGCGGCGCGAGCCGGAGAGGCTCGAGCGGCTCCTGAAGTCGAAGATCGAAGGCTGACTCGCCGCCCGTCAGTCGCGGTGTCGCGGAACGCGCAGGGAGAGCAGCGCGGGGAGCACCACGAGGTTGCTCACGACGGTGAGCACCATGCCGAGGGTCAGGACGAGGCCCAGGCTCGCCACGCCCTGGTGGGACGAGAGGGCGAGGGTTCCGAAGCTGACCGTCGTGGTCAGCGCGCTGTAGAAGACCGCTCGCGCGGTCGTGCTCGCGAGCAGCTCGCCGCCGGCCTCGCTCTTGGCGAGGGCTTCGGCGCGGTGGACCAGGTGGATGCCGGAGTCGACGCCGATGCCCAGCAGGAGAGGGACGACGACGACGTTCACGAAGTTGAACGAGATCCCGGTGACGGTCATGAGTCCGATCGTCAGCAGGTTGCTGAGGAGGAGCGGGGCGAGCACGAGGCCGACCGGCATCGGACGCTGCCAGAGGGCCCCGAGCAGGATCGTGATCAGCACGATCGCGGCGACCAGCGCCTCCTGGAAGCTGTTCCGCGTCGCCTCCGCGAACGCGACCATGTTCATCGGAAGGCCCGTCGCCTCCGGGACGAGGGCCTGGACCTCTCGCGCGAAGCGGGTGAACGCGACCTCCTCGGTCAGCTTCTCCGCCGGGAAGATCTGGACCCGCGCGCGCCCGTCCTCGGTCATCATGCGCGCGCGGAGCTGCTTAGGCAGGTCTTCCAGCGTGACCTCCTCGAGGAGCGTCGCCTCGCGCAGGCGCACGAGCTGATCCGTCAACCCGCCGAGCAGCACGGTCTCGAGTCGCGCGAGCGCCGCGTCGACGTCCTCGTCCGCATCGGCCCGCGCGAGGAACTCGTCGAGGTTCTCGCGGAGCGAGCGCATGCTCATGCCGAGCACGCCCGATTCGTCCTCGATCGCCGGGTCGCGGAGGAAGTCCCGGAGCGCGCGAAGTGCTTCGACCTGCTCC
>JAUIMK010000298.1 GCA_030432735.1 bacterium | reverse complement strand
CGTCGACGCCGATCACCTGACCGGTCATCGGTGCGCCTGCATCGGAGGCGAGCAGGACGCACATCGGGCCGAGCTCCGACGGCGCGAGGATCCGGCGCTGGGCGCTCTCGGCTTCCGCGCGCCGTCGTGCTTCGTCGACGGTCGTGCCCTGGGCTTTCGCCATGAGGTCGAAGTCGACGAGGTCCGTGTTCGTCCATCCGGGACAGACGCAGTTGACCGTGATGGCGTGTCGGGCGAGGTCGAGGGCCAGCTGTTTGGTCAGGCCGATCAGCCCGTGCTTGGCCGCCGTGTATGCCGGGCTCGCGGCGGCGTGCTTCGAAGCACCGGAGCCGATGTTGATGACGCGCCCGTGGCCGCGATCGCGCATCGATCGGACGGCGGCTCGGGTCGGCCAGTACGCGGTCGTCAGGTTCAGCCGGAGGTTGGCTTCGAAGCCGTCGTCGTCGTCCGCTTCGCCGGCGAAGAGGTCCGGGTTGCCCCCCGCGTTGCCGCCGACGTTGTTCACGAGGACGTCGACCCCGCCGAAACGCTCGATGGCCTGGCGCACCGGCTCGCTCGCCGAAGCGCGGTCCATCGCGTCGGCGACGACCGCGGTCGCGCCGATTTCCGAGGCCGTGGTCTCGAGGACGTCCCGTCGGCGCCCCGAGATCACCACCGTCGCTCCGGCACCGACGAGCGCCGCGGCGATGCCGGCACCGATTCCGCGGGAGCCGCCGGTCACGACGGCGACGCGGTCGCGGAGAAGGGGTCCGAGGTCGACGGACGGCGGCATGGACTTTCCTTTCGGGCACGGAGCTGCGGACCCGGAACGCTTAGCCGATCGCGATCGCCGGGTGTAGGGGGCGCGCGATCCCCCTCGACCGCGCTCACCGCCCGCTCGAAGGGCGTGGACGCCGGGCGGCGGCGGACGGCTCAGGCCGGGGTGTGTTCGAGGGGCGACTTGTAATAGCGCGCGACGTCCGCCTCGATCACGTAGACGACGCGGCTCGACCACTTGCGCCGCGGGAAGGGCTTGCCGAGGTACTGCTCGGAGAGCGCGTCGAGCACGACGAGCTCGTCGTCGTCTCGCGTGTCGACGACGCGTCCCCGGATCAGCGCCTGCTCGTAGGGGTTCGCGAAGTCGGTGACCGAGAGGGCGACGCGCCCGTCCCGCGCGAGGTTGCGCCCCTTGATCCCGCGCGCATCGGTCGCGATCAGCACGTGGTCTCCTTCTCGGCCGACCCAGACGGGCTCCACCTTCGGCGACCCGTCGGGCATGAGCGTCGCGAGGGCGGCGAAGTTCGGGGCGTCGAGCAGTCGCCGGACGTCCGGATCGAGGGAGCGAGCCATGGATTCCTTTCCGGGGCGATCGGGCGGGGACGCGCTCAGGCGAGCAGGCCGCCGTCGACGACCATCGTCTGTCCGGTCATGAAGGAGGCGGCGGGGCTCGCCAGGAAGCGCACGGCGCGAGCGATCTCGACGGGGTCTGCGAGCCGCCCCAGGAGGTTCTGCTTCCCCATGTCCTCGATGAACTTCGTGCGCTCCACCTCGTCCTTCGGAAGGATCATGTCCGTCGCGACCGAGCCCGGCGTGAGCGCGTTCACCCGGATGCCGTCCCGCGCCCATTCCTGGGCGAGGGTCGAGGTGAAGTTGATCATCGCGGCCTTCGAGGCGCAGTAGGCGCCGAGTCCGCGCATGGGGCGATGCGCGCAGGCGGCGGTCACGTTCACGATCGAGGCGTGCTCGCTCCGGACGAGGAGGGGATGCGCCTTCTGGGAGAGGAAGAGGGCGGCGCGGGTGTTGACGCCGAAGACCTCGTCGAACTCCGCTTCGGTGAGCCGCCCGACGCGATGGGGCTTCAGGATCGCCGCGTTGTTGACGAGGACGTCGAGACGCGAGCCGATCGCGCCGACCCCCGCGATCAGCGTGTCGGCGGCGCCGGTCTCCGAGGCTTCGTAGGCGAGGGCGTGGGCCCGGCCGCCGCGGGCTTCGATGCGCTCGACGACGGCGCGAGCCGCGTCGACGCTGCGACCGGTCACGATCACCTCGGCGCCGGCCGCCGCGAACTCTTCGGCGATCGCGGCGCCGATGCCGCGGGTGCTGCCGGTCACGAGGGCCACGTGGCCTTCGAGGGAGAAGGCTTCGTCGGAGGCGACTCGGGTCGTCATCGTGTCCTCCGGCGGAAGGGTTCAGCCCCGGCTCGGGCGCGGGACGGTCGGCGGCCACTCGCCGCCGCCGTAGACCTCGAGGGCGGCGCCCGAGACGTAGCTCGAGTCGCGCGCCGCGAGGAAGAGCACCGAGTGGGCGATCTCCTCGAGCCGCGCGAAGCGGCCCGCCGGGATCGCGTCGGTGATCGCCTTCCTGGTGGCCCCGTCGCCGTAGTGGTCTCCGGTCAGCTCGGTCTCGACCAGGCCGCAGACGACGCTGTTGACGCGAACCTGGCCCCCCCACTCGACGGCGAGGGAGCTCGACGCATTCATGAGCCCGGCCTTGGCCGCGCCGTACGCGAAGCCGGTCGGGGTCGGTCGATGCGACGAGATGCTCACGATGTTCACGATCGATCCGCCGAATTCCCGGCCGACCATGTGCTTGTGGACCTGACTCGCGAGGATGAGCGGCGCGTTGAGGTTCAGCTCGAGGATCTTGTTGATGAGCTTCGGCGACGCGGTCGCGGCGTCCATCGCGGGGGCGCCGCCGGCGTTGTTCACGAGCACGTCGATCCCACCGCCGTGTTCCGCGCAGCGCGCGAGCCAGGCCTCCGTCGCTTCCGGATCGCGGACGTCGATGCTCTCGAGGGAGATCGCGTCGGAGGAGAAGGGCGTCTCCGGCGGACGTCGACTGCAGGTGAAGACCCGGGCACCGGCCTCCGCGAAGGCCTCGCAGATCGCGCGGCCGATGCCGCGGCTGCCGCCGGTCACGACGACGGTCTGGTCGGTGAAATCGAATCGGGTCTGGCCTTGGCTCATCGGTCCTGTCCTGGCGAATCGATTCGTCGGGCGCGCCCCGGCGAAGGGCGAGCAGTGTAGTGCAGGGAGGGCTGGCCGCCTGACTCGGCGTGGGTTGGTCGACGCTCAGCCGCGGGGCTTGCCGACGAGGACGCCGCCGTCGACGACGTAGTCCGCGCCGGTGCAGAAGGAGCTCTCGTCGCTCGCGAGGAAGAGTACGACTTCGGCGATCTCCCGGGCGTCCGCCATCCGACCGAGGGGGTAGCCGCGGTACGCGGCGTCGTACTGCGCGTCGGTCCAGCCCTTGCGCTCGGTCATCTTCGTCTTCGTCGGGCCGGGAACGACCACGTTCACGCGGATCCCGGCCGGTCCGAGCTCGATCGCCGCGGTCTTCGACAGGCCACGCACGCCGAATTTCGAGGAGGCATAGGCCGACATGTTCTCGCGTCCCTCGAGGCCCTGGACCGAGGAGAAGTTCACGATCGATCCGCCACCGCGGGCCTTCATCGTGGGCATGACGGCCTTGATGCCGAGGAAGGCGCCGATCAGATTCGTGTCGATCACCTTCCGGAAGGTCTCGAGATCGGTCTCGTCGAGCGGCTTCACGCGGATCATGCCGGCGTTGTTGACGAGCACGTCGAGGCCGCCGAAGCGACGGGTCGCGGCCTCGACCGCGGCGGACCAGCCGGCCTCGTTCGTGACGTCGAGGGGCACGAAGCAGGCCGTGTCCTCGCGCAGGGCGCACAGCGCCTCGGCCTGGGCCTCGCCCTCGTCTTCGCGTCGATCCGCGAGGACGACCCGGGCTCCTTCCTCGACGAAGCGGCGCGCGGTCTCGGCACCGATCCCGCGCGCTGCGCCCGTCACGAGGGCGACCTTGCCCGCCAGCCGGCCCGGCTGGTCCCCGCTCATCGCGTGATCACCCGGTCGCCGCGGACGAAGGCGTCGCGCTGCTCGTCGCCGGTGCCCATGATGTTGAGCTGGTAGGTGTAGCCCTGTTCCATGCGATAGTTCGTGTGCATCTCGAACACGTCGAGGTGGTTGAGCGCGGCCTTCGCGAACTCGACCGCCGCCGGGGGCTTCTCGAGGATCATGCCCGCGATCTCGCGTGCCTTGGGCATCAGCTCCTCGGGCTCGGTGAGGTAGGCGACCGTGCCCCAGGCGTGCAGCTCCGCGGCGGTGGCCGGCTTGCAGGTGAGGCTCATCTCCCGGAGCTTCATGGGCGCGACGAGCTTGGCGAGATGCGACGCGCAGCCGAGGGCGCCGTTGTCGACCTCGGGGAGGCCGAAGCGCGCCCGGTTCGAGGCGATGATCATGTCGCAGCTCGCGACGAGTCCGATCCCGAGGCCCATGCAGAAGTCGTTGACCGCGGCGATCACGGGCACCCGGGTCTGGTAGATCTGGTGAAAGGTCGCGTAGCAGGCCTCACCGGATCCGAGCAGGTGATCGAAGCCCGGCGTGCTCTGCATCTCCTTGATGTCGATGCCCGCGTTGAAGCCCTTGCCCTCGGCGGTCAGGATGATCACGCGCACGTCGGGGTTCCGGTCGAGCTCCGCGAAGGTGTCGCGGATCTGCCAGGTGTCGGCGACGGTGATCGAGTTGACGGGCGGGTGGTGCATCACGACTTCGGCGACGTGGTTCTCGATCGTGCAGCGGATACTCATCGTGGGCTCCTGGCGCGGCGGGCGCGGGAATGCGCGGAATTGCTTTACTTTCGCAGGTTTGCAAATCTCGGCAATCGCCGTCGCGGCCCCGCCGGAGCGCCGTTAGAGTGCGAAGGCGCCATTCACGTTCGAGGTTTCCATGACCGCTGCGAAGAGCACGATTCCGAAGATCATCAGCGTCGACGACCACGTCGTCGAGCCGCCGCACGTCTGGGAGACGCGGCTTCCCGCGAAGTACAAGGACAAGGGGCCGCGTGTGAAGATCCTCCCGCGCGGTGAGCCGACGTTGAAGGACGGGGTCTGGGTCGAGGAGCCGGGGGACGGGCCCGAGATGGCCGCCTGGTGGCACTACGAGGATCACATCTACCAGCTGCGTCAGATGATCGCGTGTCCCGGGATTCCGCCGGAGGAAGTGAAGCCGATCGGCGTGACCTTCGACGACATCGCGCCCGGCTGCCACATCCCGAAGGAGCGCATCGCCGACATGGAGAAGAACCATGTCGAGGCATCGCTCTGCTTCCCGAACTACCCGCGCTTCTGCGGGCAGATGTTCGCCGAGCGCAAGGACATGGAGCTCTCGAAGCTCTGCGTCGAGGCGTACAACGACTGGATGGTCGACGAGTGGTGCGGCGACTCCGAGGGACGCCTGATCCCGCTCTGCATCGTGCCGCTCTGGGACGCCGAGCTCGCCGCGGCGGAGATCCGCCGCAACGCCGCCCGCGGCGTGCGCGCCGTCGCGTTCTCCGAGCTGCCGGCCTGGCTCGGGCTGCCGTCGATCCACACCGACTACTGGGATCCCTTCATCCGCGCCTGCGAGGAGACGGAGACCGTCATCTGCATGCACATCGGATCCGGGACGAAGACGGTGAAGACCGCGGACGAGGCGCCGACGATCATGTCGTCGAACCTGATCGCGCTGAACAGCGTGTCCTCGCTCCTCGACTGGATCTTCTCGGCCAAGCTCGAGCAGTTCCCCAAGCTGAAGCTCCTCTACGCCGAGTGCCAGATCGGCTGGATCCCGTACTTCGTGGAGCGCGCGGACGATACCTGGCAGACCCATCAGTGGGCCCAGGGCGAGACGCGGCTGCCGAAGCCGCCGTCCGAGTACTACAAGGGGCAGATCTACAGCTGCTTCTTCAAGGACAGCGTGGGCGTCGACCTCATCGAGCGGATCGGGCTCGACCAGGTGATGTTCGAGACCGACTACCCCCATCAGGACGGGACCTTCCCGCACACGCTCGAGACCGCGCAGGACCTCTTCGGTCACCTTCCGCAGGACCAGGTGAACAAGATCGCGCGGGACAACGCCATCCAGCTGCTCCAGCTGGACCTCTGAGGGTTCGGAAATGCCGCTCGAGCTCGCCGAGTTCAATCTTTCGGAGGAACGACTCGAATTCCGAGACACGCTCCGACGCTTCTTCGAAGAGAGCGCGCCGATCACGGAAGTGCGTCGCGTGATGGAAGAGGAGGGC
>JAUIMK010000297.1 GCA_030432735.1 bacterium | reverse complement strand
ATCGCGGCTGGGGACCGAAGCACGGCGAATCGAGCGGCGGAAGCGAGACCCGCTAGCCGTTCACCGGCCGGATCATCGTCTCGCCGAGCTCGAGGAGCTTGTCCTTCTTGTCCTGGAGCGTGCAGCCGGGCGGGAGCTGGTATTCGAGGGGCCAGCTGACGGTGCCGGTCATGCCGGCCTCGATCAGGCGACCCATCTGGTCCGGAGGCAGCTCCTCGGTCAAGGGAATCAGACAGTCGAAGGGCTCGTCCTGACGCCCGAAGCGTTCGCGCTGGGTCCGGAGCTCGCCGAGGATCCCGAGGGTCTGCTCGAAGGACGTGCCGGCGCCGGTCCAGCCGTCGCCGAACTGGGCGGCGCGGCGAAGCGCGGCCTTGTTCATGCCGCCGACCCACATCGGCACCTTCTCGGTCGGCAGCGGCCGGATCCGGAGCGCGTCGAACTGGTAGAACTCACCGTCCGCGGAGACGACCTCGCCGGCGAGGAGCTTCTGGATGATGGGCAGCTGCTCGTCCATCCGCTTGCCGCGCTGCTCGAAGGGGACGCCCATGATCTCGAACTCCTCGCGGAGCCAGCCCGCGCCCAGGCCGAGCACCGTTCGGTTCTTCGAGAAGATCGCCGCCGTCGACAGATCCTTGGCGATCTCGATCGGGTGGCGCAGCGGCAGGATGTAGACGTTCGTCAGGAAGCGGAGCTTGGTCGTGACCTGCGAGAGCGCGGAGATCGTCGCGAACGACTCGGGGAAGGGGGTCTCGCCGTCGAAGGGCGGCTCGCCGGATTCGTCGTAGGGATAGCGGGACGCGTACTCCTCCGGCGCGAAGAGATGGTCGGCGAGCATGATGCCCTCGAAGCCGGCTTCTTCGCAGACCGGCGCGAGCTCGAGCAGGTCGTCGGGATGGGTGAAGGAGAGGGCTTGCCAGAACTGCATGGGAAGAGGCTCCGAAAGAGGGGCGACAAGCATCGCAGAGCGCGTGCGGGAGGGCCAACCGGGCGCGCCGCGCCCGTCGTCGAATGGGCTAGGCTCCGCCCCCGTCGCGGCCGGCACCCGGGCCGCGCGACCGGATCTCCGCGCCGTAGAGAGCGGCGGACGGATTGCGAATCGAGGAACAGAGATGCTGGATCATGTCGCCGTAGTGGGCGCTTCTCTCGCCGGACTGCGTTTCGTGGAGGCGCTTCGGCGCGAAGGCTTCGAAGGTCGGATCACCGTGATCGGTGCCGAGGACGAGCTCCCCTACGACCGCCCTCCGCTCTCGAAGCAGTTCCTCGTCGACGACTGGGACGAAGAGAAGCTCGCGCTCGCGCGCAACGGCGTCGAGGCGCTCGACGCGGAATGGAAGCTCGGCGTCGCGGCGACGGCCCTCGACCCGACCGCGACCCGGTTGACCCTCGCGGACCGATCGACGGTCGAGGCCGACGCGATCGTCCTCGCGACCGGCGCCCGCGCGCGACAGCTGCCCTTCGGTCGGGACCTCGGTGGCGTGCTCGCGCTGCGAACGCTCGACGACGCGCGACGGCTGCGCGCCGCCCTCGCGGACGGACCTCGCGTGGTCGTGGTCGGCGCCGGGTTCATCGGCATGGAGGTCGCGGCGAGCTGCCGCCAGAAGGGCCTCGACGTGACCGTCGTGGAGCCGCTGCCCGCGCCGCTGATCCGGGGCCTCGGACCCGTCCTCGGCGAGCGCGTCGCGCGCACGCACCGCGACGAGGGCGTCGTCTTCCGACTCGGCGTCGGGGTCGACGGCTTCGAAGGCGAGGGGGACGTCACGGGCGTCCGTCTCTCGGACGGCGAGACGATCCCGGCGGAGCTCGTGATCGTCGGCGTCGGGGCAGCGCCGGCGACCGAATGGCTCGACGGGGCCGGCCTCGAGATCGACAACGGCGTGCTCTGCGATGCGACGGGCGCGACGGCGCGCGAGAACGTCTTCGCCCTCGGCGACTGCGCGCGATGGGAGAACGAGCGCTATCCCGAGCGGCCGCGCTTCGAACACTGGACGAGCGCGGTCGAGCAGTCCGACGTCGTCGCGAAGCGGATCGTCCACGGCGAGGCCGAGCCCTTCGCGCCGGTGCCCTACGTCTGGACCGACCAGTTCCATCTGCGGATCGCGATCGCCGGCGAGATCCAGGAAGACGACGAGATGCAGGTCTGTCTCGGCGACGTCGAGGACGACCAGTTCCTCGCGCTCTTCGGGCGCGAAGGTCGGCTCGCCGGCGCGGTGGGCTTCAAGCGCCCGCGCCAGCTGAACGGTCTGCGCCGGAAGATGGCCGAGCCGGGCGGGATCTCGTTCGCGGACGCGATCGCGGAGCACGCGCCGAAGGACGGCTGATCTGCCGGCGCGTCCGCCGCTCGCGCACGAAGAAGCTCACGCTCGGGGGCGCTCGTCCCGGACGAAGAGCAGGGCGAGGAACGCGCCCACGTTGAGCAGCGCGAAGACGCCGAAGGCCACTTGATAGTCGCCGAGGCGGTCGTAGAGCTGGGCCGCGAAGATCGGGCCGAGGGCGCCACCCGGAAAGAGGGTGAGCGTCATGGCTCCGTAGATCTCGCCCAGGTAGCGGTCGCCGAAGCAGTGGCTCAGGACCAGCGGGTAGACCACGTCGCGGCAGGCCTGGGAGAATCCCCAGGTGAATACGAAGGTCGCGATGAGCACCGGCTCGGGGCGGAAGAGCAGCGCGATCAGCACGAGGCTCGAGAGGGCGAGGATCCCGTAGACGACCTGGACGGCGCGGACCTGCGGGATCCGGTCCGACAGGAAGCCGCCGAGGATCTTGCTGACCACGCCGAGACCCACGGCCTGCCCGAAATACGCCCGCGCCTCGCCCGTGGCCAGTCCGCTGTCGACCAGGAAGAGGACGAGGTGGTCGAGGATGCCGGTGAAGAAGAAGAAGAAGGTGAAGAGGGTAGCGGTCAGGATCCAGAAGCTCCGCGTGCGGAGCGCGGCGCGCAGGTCCAGGTCGTCCTCGTGGAGCGGCGTCGCCTGCGCGTCGGCGGAAGCGGCGGTGCGGGCGGAGGTCCGGGGCTCGCGGACGAGGAAGAGGGCGGTGGGCAGGAGCACGAAGAGCGAGACGGGGACGATCGCGAGCAGCCCCTCCCGCCAGCTGGCCTGCCCCGTCACGTGGCTCACCAGCGCGACCATGACGGATCCGCCGAGATTCGAGCCGGCGTAGGCGATGCCCAGGGCGAGGCCGCGGTTGCGATGGAACCATTGGCTCACGACGTGGCCGACGGTGATGTCGCCCATCCCGGCGGCGCAGAGTCCGATTCCGGCGGCGATCACGTAGAGATGGACGAGGTTCTCGATTCGAGAGAAGCCGAAGAAGACGAGGGCGAAGAGGGCGGCGGAGATCGCGAGGACCCGCGAGGCCCCGAGGCGGACGGCCAGGATCCCGACCAGCGGGCTGGCGAGCGCCTGGAAGATCAGCTGGGGCGTCGCGGCGCCGGCGAGCTCGGTCCGTCCGGTGAGGCCGAGTCCCTCGATCAGCTCGGGCGCCATCCCGGTCCGGACGTAGGTCAGTCCGAGGCCCATCTGGCAGACGAGGCAGCCGAGCGCGACGAGGAACGTGCGTCCGCGGAACTCGCCGAACGCGCGCTCGAAGAAGGACGCGTCGCCTCGGGTCATGCGTCGTCACCGCGCCGCTGAGCCGCCTGCGCCCGCGTCGCCGCGTCCGCGTCGAGTCCTTCACCGAAGCGGGTCAGGGCGTCCTCGCGCAGCGCGCTCTTCGCGACCTTCCCCCCCACGTTGTGCGGCAGCGCGTCGAAGACGACGAGCGCCTCGGGCCAGAGCTCCCGTGCAATCTGCTCGTCCTCGAGGAAACGCTTCAGTCCGTCGAGGTCGAGCTCGGTGCCCGGGCGGAGCTCGACGTACGCCGCCGCGCGCTCGCCGAAGACCGCGTCGGGGATCCCGATGGCCGCGGCGAGGGCGACGTCCGGGTGGGCGCTCACGCCTTCCTCGATCGCCGCGGCGGAGAGGTTCTTGCCGCCGCGGATGATGATGTCGTCGGTTCGGCCGACCACGCGCAGGTAGCCGTCCTCGTCGAGCTCCACGAGGTCGCCGAGCATGACCCAGCCGTCGGGCCGGATCAGCTCGGCGGTCGCTTCCGGTGCGCCCAGATAGCCGCGCGAGACGACGGGCCCCTTCACGGCCGGCTGGCCCGCCCCGGTCGCGGTGACGTCGCGGCCGTCGGGATCGAAGAGACGCAGCTGCATCTCCGGGATCGGCTTGCCCGCCGTGGTCAGCCGCTTGTGCGGCGGGTCCTCGGGCCGCGTCGCGGACACGGCCCCGGTCTCGTTCGAGCCGTAGAACTGGAGCACGTAGGCGCCGGTCTGCTCCTCGAAGGCGCGCGCCCGTTTCTCGGGCACCGCTTCGCCGCCGGTGAAGAGACTGCGCAGCGCGAGACCGTCGCCCTTCGCGAAGCCCCCGGACTCGAGCATCAGGATGAACTGCGTGGAGACGGCGGCGAGGACCGTCACGCGATGTCGGCGCATCGCTTCGATCGCCGCCCCCGCGTCGAATTTCCGGAGGAGTACCGTTGGCGCGCCGAGCAGCGTCGGCGAGAAGTGCTGGGTCCAGAGACCGAAGCCGAAAGGAGCGGGAAGGGCGCTCAGGAAGACCTCGTCGTCCTGGAATCGTCCCATCTCCGCCGCGAAGCGATGGAAGTGGAACCAGCGCAGCTGGTCGTGGAGCACGATCTTCGGGAGGCCCGTCGTGCCGGACGTCGTATTGAAGAGACAGTCGACGTCGCGAGCGAGTCCCCGTCCGTCGAGCGCGCTCGTCTCGGCGAGCGGAGCCTCCGCGCCGTCGATGCGGATCGGATCCTCGACGAACGCGTCGCCCTCCACGAGCAGATGCGTCTCGAGCGCGACGCCCTTCGCGCGCAACGCCGCCACCATCCCGGTCGCGTCGGTGCCGCCCATGACGGGCGCGCTCACGAGGGTCTTCGCGCCCGACAGTCCGAGGAGGTGGACGAGCTCCCGCTCACCGCAGCGGGCGCCCAGACCGAGACACGTGAGCCCCGACCGCTCCGTCGCCTGGAACGCGACGTGGAAGCCGGGGCCGTCCGGAAGCCAGACGGCCACGCACTCGCCCGGCGCGAGCCCGAGCGCGACGAAGACGCGGGCCAGCCGGTCGGCGGCCTCGTCGTAGCCGCGCCAGGTCAGGACGCGATCCTCGATCAGGTACGCGGGCTCGTCTGGCCGGGTGCCCGCGAGCTCACGAACGCGGGCCGCGAGCGAGGCAGGGAAGTCGGAGGGATCCATCCGCTCGTTCAGTACGTGATCGGCAGCTTCCAGTAGCCCTGCACGAACTCGGTCACGAGGCGCTCCGCGTTCGGCAGGTCCACCTCGTAGTCCGGGTGGGCGAGGAGAAGCTCTTCCGTGCAGACGCGGCCTTCGAGCCGCGCCACGTTCACGCCTAGGCACGAGTGGGGGCCGTAGCCGAAGCTCAGGATCCGCGGCGGGCGCCGCAGGATGTCGAACCTGTCCGGATCCGGGAACTCGCGCTCGTCGTGGTTGCCCGAGTGATACAGGAACATCACGCCCTGTCCCGGCGTCATCTCCTGCCCGGCGAAGGTCACCGGCCGCTTCACCTGCCGCATCAGGAACTGCGTCGGCATGTCGTAGCGGATGCCCTCGTTGTAGGCGTCGGGGATCAGCGCCGGATCGTCGATGCACATCTGGCGCTGATCCGGGTGCTCCCAGAGACGACGGACGAGGGAGGCGAAGGTCTTCGGGAACGTCTCGCTGCCGCCGATGATCAGCATCGCCACGTGGGAGGCAAGTGCGTCGTCGTCGAGCTTCTCGCCGTCCTGCTCGAACTCCATCAGGACCTGGAGCACGTCCTCCTTCGGGCCCTGCTCGCGACGCACCGCGATCTGCTTCTTGAAGTACTCGAACATCTCGCCCATGGCCTGCAGCCCGGCCTCGGTGGCGCCCATCTGCCCCTCTTCACGCTTGAAGAAGCGCTGCACGAGATCGTTCAGGTAGGGGCCGTCCTCCGGCGGGAGGCCGCTGATCGTGCAGGCCACCGTGACGGCGACGTGGGCGGTCATGTCCTGGATCACGTCGAGCCCGCCG
>JAUIMK010000296.1 GCA_030432735.1 bacterium | reverse complement strand
GTCCGCTGGCCACCGAACTCCTACTGCCACTTCCACCGCCACGTCGCGGACACGGCGATCATGGTCCTCGAGGGCGAGCAGCACGTCGTCGAGATCCACGACGATGGAAGCGAGGGCGAACACAAGGTTCGCCCCGCCGGCACCTACGTGATGAGCCCGGGCGGCGAGGCGCACATGGAGCGGGGCGGTCCCGAGGGCGCCGTCGTCTTCTTCTCGCTCTATGCAGGTGACGGTCCCGTGTTCGAGACCCTCGACGAGGACATGAACGTGCTCGAGGCGTCGACGGTCTCGGAGATGGCGGCGACCCCGACCCTCGGGCCTCGCTGATCGGAGAAACGACGCGCCCTGCCGGCCCGTGATCTAGGCCGGCGGGGCTTCGTCCTGCGCCCGCTTGCGGAGTCGGATCGTCAGGACGCCGTCCGCGAAGGACGCCTCGACCGAAGCCGGGTCGACGCTCGGCGGGAGGGACACCGTCCGGGTGAACGCGCCGTAGGTGCGCTCGACGTAGCGTCGATTCTGCTCTTGCCCCGACCGCTCGCTTCGCTTCTCGCCGCGGATCACGAGCGCGCCGACGTGACATTCGATCTCGACGTCTTCCCGGCGCCCGCCCGCGAGCTCCATCGTCACGACCAGCTCGTTCGCGTCCTCCGAGACGTCGATCGGCGGGCACCAGGCGCGGGCTTGCGGGTGGATCGCGGTGCCCCAGGCCGAAGGGCCGGCGGAGGGACGCCAACACGAACGCGCGTCGAGCTGGGCGAAGAGGTCCCAGTGTCGATGCCGCGTCGGATCGTTGATCGCCATCTACGCTCTCCCCTCGGCCTTCGATCGTCTCCGACGACGGCGGCCGGGATGCCGGACTCGCTCAAGCTATCCCGAAAGCAAGTTCGATGCCACGCGGAGCCGCGCGCGTGGCCGCACGAAGACCGGACGGACGTCCGGAGCGAGTCGAATCGCCACGCCGCGCCGCGCTCTGCCTCGGACTCCGGTTCGGACGCCGGTCCGCTCGGCGGCCAGCCCGGGCCCGCGATCGATGCGATTGCACGGTACGCTCCCGAAGACGCATCGCAACCCGTGCGGGTCGCGCGATCTCCCCTTCGAACGAGGCGAACGCGCGCTTGCTCGGCAGCCCGCGGGAGGAGACGAGGCAATGACGAAACCGGCGGCCGCGGAGGCGTTCCTGCGATCGGCAGTCGAGGATCTCGAACGCTTCGACTTCGTGGGCATCGTGCCGAGCGCGCACCCGCTCAACGCGATCGAGGTGACGCGCGTCGAGACGGACGCGCTCGAGGTCCGTGTGCCTGGACGACCTCCCCTGCTCCCGGCGCTCGAGCAGCGCGTGCGCGCCTCGCTCCGCGAACGCGGCTTCGCCTCCGAAGCGCCCGACGATACGACGCGGCCGTGGGTCAAGGCCGTGGCCGACACGGAAGAAGCGCTGGCGACCGTGGAGACGCTCCTTCGTGAGGTCTTCGACGAGTCGCCCGACGCCGATCTCGACTTCCGGCACGGAAGCCATCGCCTCGAGTACGAGGCGCAACAGAAGCTCGGCGTGATCCGGGAGCGGGTCGAGCGCGTGATCACGGAAATGCTCGGCAGCGCGCCCGAGCAGGACGAAGAGCACGACTACGTACTTCCGGTCGGCGACGTGCGCGTGAGCGTCTCGCCCCGCAGCGTGCCGAACGGTCAGGTCGTGATCCGCATCGCGTGCCTGACGAACGTCGGGCTGGAGCCGTCGGGCGAGCTGGGCCTCTTCCTGGGGCAGCTGAACTTCGGCTTGATGTTCGGCCGCTTCGCCCTCGATTCGATGCGCCGCGCGGTCTGGATCGACGAGACGCTGCTCGGCGATCACTTCGACGACGACGAGCTCCGGTTCGTGATCGAGATCGTGGCGTCGACGGCGGACGAGTGGGACGACCGGATCAAGCAGATGTTCGGCGGCGCGACGCTCCGGGAAGTGATCGCGTCCCGCGACGCGCAGGCCCTGTCCTCGACGAAGCCGGGAGAAGGCGTGGGGCAGTATCTCTAGGGTCGGCGTGGGAGGTCCCGTAGCGAGCGATCGAAACGAGCGAGCCACGCCTTCAGCCGATCGAGATTCCGCGGTCCGAGCCGCATGAGCTGCTTCTCGAGCGGGGCGAGGGACTCGAGCCCGGGATCCGCATACTCGTAGAAGACCTTCGGTCGAATCAGCTCGGCGTCCGGCACGGGATCGGGGGCGTCGAGCATCCGATCGATCGCTTCGAGGAGCACGTCGCGGCTCGCCTCCGGGCTCCCGAGGGCGGCCACCGCCTCGTCGAGCAGAGGCTCGAGCTCCGCGACGAGCGCGGCGGCCCGATTCGGATCGATGCGCCCGAGCCGGTCGACGATCGGATCGAAGCGCCGAGCGTTCTCCGGATCGGCGAACACCCGACCGTCGCGCTCCACGACCCGGAAGGCGACCGCCGGCGTCAGGAAGCGGAGCCACCGGCGCGCCATCTCGCCCCGCGTCGCGTTGTCGAGGAAGACGGCGAGGCGGCGAACCAGATCCTGCTGCGCGACCCAGGTCGCCGGCAGGTCGAACGCGGCCAGTCGTTCCCGAACGAAGGGGTCGCTCTCGTCCAGCGCCGGCAGCGGCGCCGCGGGCGCGGGGGACGGCGGCGGGGGCGCCACCGGCTCGCGGGGTGCCGGCTCGGCGACCTCGGCGGGAGCGACCGGCTCGGCAGGATCCGGCAGCGCGGCCCGTGCCTCCTCCGCGGGAGCGCTCGCCTCCTCCGTCGCCGGATCGAGCTCGTCCCGCAGCAGGAAGTAGGCGACCGCGAGGAACGTCACTGCGGCCAGGATCGTGACGATTCGCTGAAGCACGGTATTCCCCTCCCGGCACGGCTTCCCGGACGGCTCCCGGGTCGGTCGCCGGATCGTACGCGCCCATCGCCTGTCCGCAGTCTAGCGGCTCCGTCGCCCGCGGATCGGGACGACGTCGGAGCGGATCCGCCGGCCGACCGCAGTCGCGCGCCGCGCTGCAGCGAACTGCGAGGATCGGTGTCCCGAGCGCGACCGGCGTGCCCGCGACCGCTCAGTCGACCAGATCCTCGAGCTCGTAGTAGGCCTCTTCGATCGCCTCCACGTGCTGATCGACGTTCCTCACGCGGCTTCGGTTCAGCGGTTTCCGATCGTTCTTGCGCGCCTCGACGAGCTTCTTCTCGATCCTGCTCCACCTTCGTTCACAGCTCGCGAAGAGCGCCTCCGCCTCGAGGTCCCGCCCCTCCACCTGCCGGCGGATCCGATCGCGCCGGGTGCGCAGGTCGTCGAGCACCTCCTCGATCTCGTCCAACCAATCTCCGTTGGTCACGCTCTCCATGGCGTCCTCCAACCCTCGTCCGCGCGATCCGCCGCCGTCGAGGAAGCCCCGGGCGGCGAGCCCGACCGGGACCGGGACCGGTCACGGCCGGGCGGGCGCTCCGCCCCGGCCGAAGCTTCGAGCCGCGAGAGGGCCCGGGGGCGAATCATTCGTCCTCGCCCGTCGGCGGCTTTCCCGAGCGCTGCCGCTCGGACGGAATCGGCTTCCGGGTGGGGGCGCAGCGAAGCGCACCCGGCTTCCCGCGGCAGAGCCCGATGTGCTGCCGGTCGCCACCGATCTCGAAGACGCACGTACTTCCCGGCTCGCGTCCCTCGCACGCGAGCATCGCGGGTCCCTTGCGTGCCGATTTCCGAACCGGCGCCGCGGCGCAGACCAGCCCCTTCTTCCGCTCGCGGCAGACCCCGGACCGCTCCTGCTGATCGGGCGGCGTGAACCGACAGGCGTCGCCCGCCTTCAGCTCCGCGCAGGCAGCGAACGCCGGGCGCGCGCCCCGCCGTTCGGCCCGCCCTTCCTCGGACGCGGTCGGCTCGTTCGCCGACGCCGATGCGCCGAGCAGGAATCCCAGCACGAGCACTCCGACCGACGACCAACCCTTTGCGTGATCCATGAACCCTCCTCCGAGCGCGCCCGACGGGCGCAGGTTGAAGACTCTTCCGGCGCGGACGTCACCCCGCAAAGCCGTCCCGACCGCTTCTGGCGGTCCCGACGCGGGCGCGCTCGCCGATCGGACGAGGGCTCGGCTCGGAAACGAGAGCGCGCTGGCGCTCCTTCGTACGAGCGCTCGAATCGGATCGATCGGATCCGCGGACGGACTGACGCGTCGGGCCATGATGCCCCTCCTGGCGCGGGAGCACCGGGGCGCGCGGTATGATGCGCACGCCGGGGGCCGGAGGCAATCCCCGCCGCGGGGCAGGACCGAGATTCCCGGCTCGCAAGGCCGAGCCGCAGAGCAGGAGGAGCTGGATCGACAGCCGGACGGCCATGTCGAGGGCGAGGAGCGTCGAGGGATCGACGCTCAGGGAGGTGAAGGCAGCGCCCGCGCCTTCGCGGCGCGGAGCGACAGCTTCACCTTGTCGGGCTCGATCGAGACGACCGACAGGTCGCCCGATCGCCGCACGTCGTCCGCGGACAGGGCGAAGGTACGCCGGCCGAGCCTCGCCAGATACGCATCGATCACGATCGCCGGCGGGTTCCTCTGCGCGAGGAGCAGATCGCGTCGGAGCCCCCGGACCACCACGTCGACCTGCGCCGGTTCGATCGCCTCGAGCTCGAGATCCGGAGGCAGGTTGGTGACCTCGACCGGCGCCGCGAGCGTCGCTTCCGTCACCGCCGATCCCGGGACGAAGACCATCCACAGCGCGATCGCGGCGGCGAGGGCGATCCCCGCCTCACGCACCGCCCGCTTCTTCAGCTCGCCCTCAGCGGCGGGCTCCCGCTCGAGCACCGTCCGCAGCTCGCGTCCGAGATCCTCCGGCCGCGGCAGCACGCGGATCTCGCCGCCTCGAGCGACCGAGACGGTCCCCCTCTCCTCGGAGACGGCGATGATCGTCGCGTCGCATCGCTCGGCGAGACCGAGCGCCGCCGCGTGGCGCGTTCCGCCCGGGCCGAGCGCCTCGTGGTCGGACGAGAGCGGGAGATGCACGGCGAATCGCTCGACGGTGCCGCCGCGGACGATCAGCGCACCGTCGTGCCCCGGCGAGCTGGCGTCGAAGAGGGACAGGAGCAGCGGCTCGCTCACACGTCCGCCGAGCGCGACGCCGCCGGTCACGTGCCGTTCGATGGATTCCGATCCGGGCAACACGATCAGCGCTCCGGTCCGGCTGCTCGCGAGGCGGGCGACGGATCGGGTCAGGACGTCGATGGCTTCGAGGTCGTTGGCGGGCTCCGGGCGCCCCGGGCGCCAGGTCCCGAGTCCTTCGAAGAGCCGACGCAGGTCGTCCTGGAAGACGACGACCAGGACGATCACGACGACCGCGAAGAAAGCCTGGAGCAGCGCCGTCGTGACCTCGAGCTCGAGGCCGCGCGCGACGACGTAGATCGCGGCGAGGATCGCCAGCCCGGCCAGCGCGCTGCGCGCACGGGTTCGCCAGAAGTAGCCGATGGCCAGCCAGGCGAATCCGGCAACGAGCAGGATGTCGACGACGTCGAGGAAGCCAGGGATCGGAATCCAACCAAACACGTGTCGTCCGCTGGGAAAGGGGTGGATCGTGGCGTGTCGATAGCGTAGCCCGGGCTGCGACGATTCCCGTGGCCGCGTCCACTTGAACCCGACTGGCGGATGCAAGACTATGGCCGTCGAGCCCGGGCGCGCGAACGCGTACGGCCCGCGGCGGCCCGGGCAGGCCGCCGGACGGCGAGGTCGCTCCTTCAGTCGCCGAGCGTGGGTGGGAAATGAACCTTTTCGTCTGGATCGGAATCGCGCTTTGCCTGGTGCAGTCGGGGCTCTTCTCCGGGCTCAATCTGGCGCTGCTCGGGCTGAGCCGCCTCCAGCTCGAGGTCGAGTCCAAGGCGGGCAGCGAAGCCGCCAAACGCATCCTGGCGCTCCGGGAGGACTCGAATTTCCTGCTGACGACGATCTTGTGGGGAAACGTCGGCGTGAACTGCCTGCTGACCCTGCTCTCGGACAGCGTGCTGGCGGGGGTGGGCGCGTTCCTCTTCTCGACGATCGGAATCACGCTCGTCGGCGAGATCGCGCCCCAGGCCTACTTCTCGCGAAACGCGATCAAGATCGGAGCGGCGC
>JAUIMK010000295.1 GCA_030432735.1 bacterium | reverse complement strand
GCCATCGTCGACTCCACCGGGAACGTGATCGGCCGCCTCAAGGTGGCCGATTTCGACGACCCGCAGGCCCTGGTCCGCGAGGGCCAGAGCGTCTTCAGCGCACCCGACGAGGCGGGACTCCGCGTGCGCGACGGCAACCAGTTCATCCCGGGCTCGATCGAGGGCTCGAACGTCGATGCTTCGCGAGAGCTGGCCACCATGGTCATGCTCCAGCGCGCCTTCGAGACGAACGTGCGTGCGATGCAGGTCGACGATGAAACCACCCAGAGACTGATCGAAGGAATGCGCTGATGAGAGCTCTCTTCACGGCGGCCACCGGCATGGAGGCCCAGCAGGCACAGATCGACACGATCGCGAACAACATCGCGAACGTCGGCACCACGGGCTTCAAGAAGTCCCGGGCGGAGTTCCAGGATCTCTTCTACGAGACCCTGCGGGCGCCGGGCGCCGCGAGCGACGACGGCTCGGTGCTGCCGACCGGCGTCCAGGTCGGACACGGCGTCCAGCTCAGCGCGATCAACCAGATCTTCAGCGCCGGCGATCGCCTCAACACCGGCAACCAGCTCGACATGGCCATCGACGGCCTCGGCTTCTTCCAGGTCCAGCGACCCAATGGCGACCTGGTCTTCACGCGGGACGGCACCTTCAAGCTCAACGCCGACGGGAACGTGGTGACCGCTCAGGGCTATCAGGTCATTCCGAACATCACCGTCCCCCCGGATACGATCGCCATCACGGTCCTGCCGGATGGAACGGTGAGCGCGACGCAGCCCGGGAACGCGCAGCCCCTCAACCTGGGACAGCTCCAGCTCGCGCGCTTCGCGAACCCGTCCGGTCTTCGAATGGTGGGCGGCAACCTCTTCGAGGCGACGAACGCATCGGGTGATCCCGAGACGGGGCTGCCCGAGCAGAACGGCTTCGGCGGAATCGCCGCTGGATTCCTCGAAGGTTCGAACGTCGAGGTCGCCGAGGAGCTCGTCCAGATGATCCTCGCCCAGCGTGCCTTCGAAGTGAGCTCACGGGTGATCCAGGCGGGTGACGAGATGCTTCGCATCGCGTCCCAGCTCTCGCAGTAGGCCGACGGCGATCGTCGTCGACGCGTGAGGGACTCCCCGCGCGTCGGGACCGGAGGAAGAAGAGCGTGCGAATGTGGCGATTCGAGAGCAGCGTGCCGTGCGCGGCGGTGGCGTTGGGCGCGATCCTCGCGATGCAGCTCCTGCTCGTCGCGACGGCCCGGGCGAACGCCGGAGAAGAGCTCGTGCGGAAGGACATCGAGCGCTTCGTGCGGGCGCGCATCGCGCGCACCGAGGCAGAGGACGGACGGACTGCGATCGAGCTTCCTCCCCTCGGCAGCTTTCTCGTCGATCGGGACCGTCACCCCGGGCCCCTGCGGACGGAGATCTCCACCCGCGCCTCCGAGCCCTTCCGCGGGCGGGTGCCGCTCGCGGTCTCGCTCTATGCGGGCGACGACCTGGTGAGCCGCGCGGTGGTCGCGCCCTACGTGCGCCGAACGGAGCGCGTGGTCGTACCGACGCGCGACATTCGCCTCGGGTCGGTCCTCGGCCCCGGCGACCTCGCGAAGGTCGACCGGGACGCGCGTCGTCTGCCGCGGGACGTCGTCCGGGACGAGTCCGAGGTGATCGGATTGCGGGCGAAGCGCTCTCTCCGAAAGGATCAGGTCTTTCGCGCCTCGCAGGTCGAAGGCGTCCCGCTCGTAGAGCGCGGTGACCGCGTCCAGATCGTGCTCCAGGCCGGCCCGCTGCGCGTGAGCGCGACCGGGAAGGCGCAGGAAGCCGGCGCGCTGGGGGACTGGATTCGTGTGGTCAACGTCGACTCGAAGCGCGAGCTGTCGGGACGCGTGGATGCGGAGGGCCGAGTGCATGTCGCGTTCTGAGCTGCTCCGCTCGACGAGTCGGCTCCTCGCCTGCGCGCTGATCACGCTCGCGCTCGGCTGCGTCGAAACGTCGATGCGCGAGGCCCGCGAGCCCATGGACTACGACGCGCTTCCGACGCCGCCTCCCCGACCGACCACGGACGGCTCCATCTGGACGGGGGCGACGCAGTCCGGGTCCTTCCTCTTCTTCGACGAGAAGGCGGCGACGGTCGGAGATCTCGTCACCGTCGTGATCGTCGAGGCGACCGAGGCGCAGGGCGACGCGCGGACCGAGACCGACGCCAATCGCCTCGCGAACGTCGGGCTCTCTTCGCAGGTGGGATTCCAGAAGCTCGTCTCGAGCCCGATCCAGGGCCTGCTTCGCGTCTTCGGCTTCGACGACGAGGGGACCGGCGTAGATCAGGGCGACCAGCTGAACGTCGTCCAGAGCCAGATGCAGACCGAGTTCACGGGAGAGGCCCTCACGAGTCGGCGCGGAACGTTCACCGGCGTCATCACCTGCCGGGTGATCGGGGTCCTGCCGAACGGCATCCTCCACATCCGCGGTCGGCGGTCCGTCGTCGTGAATCACGAAGCGCAGTACATCTCGCTCGAGGGGCTGGTCCGCCGCGAGGATCTGACGATCGAGAACAGCGTCCTGAGCAACTCGGTCGCCGAGATGCGCCTCTCCTACGACGGGATGGGCGTGCTCGACGACAAGCAGCGGCCCGGCTTCATGAGTCGGTTCCTCGACTGGGCGTACCCGTTCTGATGGCGCGCCGAATCGTACAGAGTCGACTCCGTCGCGGACTCCACGTCCTGGTCGTGCTGCTCCTGCTCGGCGCGCTCGGGACGCCGCCGGCGGAAGCCGCGCGGCTGAAGGACCTGGCGTCGGTCAAGGGCGTCCGCTCGAACCAGATCATCGGCTACGGACTCGTCGTCGGCCTGCGTGGCACGGGCGACAAGGCCGGCGCGCGCTTCACGACCCAGTCCCTGCGCAGCCTCCTCTCGAAGATGGGAATCGCCCTCGACCCCAGCGCGATCCGAGTCGCGAACGTCGCGGCGGTGATGGTCACGGCCGATCTTCCGCCCTTCGCGCGGACGGGCGCCGAGATCGACGCCGTCGTGTCCTCCATCGGGGATGCCCAGAGCCTCGAGGGAGGCATGCTGCTGATGACGCCGCTGCTCGGCAACGACGGTGAGATCTACGCGATCGCCCAGGGCGCCGTCGCGGTGGGCGGCTTCTCGGTCGAAGGCGGGGGCGCCGCCGTGTCCCAGAACCATCCGACCGTCGGCACGCTCGTCGGTGGAGCGACGGTCGAGCGCGAGGTGCCCTATAGCCTCGTGGGCCGCGACCAGTTCGAGATCTCGCTCCACAACCCGGACTTCACGACCGCCCGCCGCACCGCGACTCGGATCAACGAGGCCTTCGGCGTCCGGGTCGCGGCAGCGCGGGACTCCGGCACCCTCGATCTGAAGATTCCCGAGACCTACCGGGACGACGTGGTCGGGTTCCTCGCCCGCGTCGAGACTCTCGACGTCGTCCCGGACAAGTCGGCGCGCATCATCCTGAACGAGCGCACCGGGACGATCGTGATGGGCGACCGGGTCCGGGTGTCCACCGTCGCCGTCTCCCACGGAAACCTGACCGTGATCGTGAACCGGACGAACCAGGTCTCCCAGCCCGCGCCCTTCGGCAACGGCCGGACCACGCGTCTGCAGAACACCGACATCGAGGCCTTCGAGGAGCAGGCGAAGCTCAGCGTGATCGAGGAGACGGTGACGATTGGCGAGCTCGTCCGCGCCTTGAACGCGATGGGGACGACCCCGACCGATCTGATCTCGATCATCCAGGCGATCAAGGCCAGCGGTGCACTCGCGGCCGACGTGGAGATGATGTGACGGTCGGGCGAAGGCATTCGACGAGGAGGATCACCTGATGGACGGAATCACCGCGCCGCCGCTGCCGACGGTGCACAGCCTCGGAAAGCACGTCCGCAGGGAGACCGACGAGAAGACGGCGCTCAAGTCCTTCGAGACGTACATCGTGGGCGAGATGCTGCGACGGGCTGCGCCTCGGAGCGAGGGCGGTCTCTTCGACGGCGGCCAGGCAGGGCGGATGTACCAGGACCATCTCTATCAGGAGTACGCGCGTCTGATCGCCGAGGACGGTCGATTCGGGCTCGCGGCGCAGCTCGAAGGGCAGCTCGGCGGTGCGCCCGAGGAAGCCGCCGGCCCCGAAGCGGGACGCACGACGGAGGAGGATCCGCGATGAGCCCGATCGAAGCCGGGACGGACGGCATGGACGACGCGACCTGCGAGCTGATCGCACGACTCGAGGTCGTCCTCGCGGCCGAAGAAGACACCTATCGGCGATTCAAGCAGGTGCTGCGTCGAGAGGAGGAGGAGCTGATCACCCTCGACCCGCAGGACCTCGAACGCACGACTGCGGAGAAGGAGGCGCTCGGCGCCGAGGCCCGTCTGCACGGCGAGTCGCGGGTCGAGCTCACGCGCGCGCTCGCCCGGATGCTCGGAGAGCCGCCGGCGGAGGCCCGGCTCTCGGAGCTGCTGCCCGGGATCGGGGAGGCGGCGCAGGGTCTGATGGAGCGGCAGGCGGGGCTTCGCGCGCTGATGGAATCGACCCGCGCGCTGCTCGCGGCGAACGAGGAATTCTCGAGCCGAACCCTGGGGCGTGTCCAGGACACGCTTCGCTTGCTCGGGCAGGCGATCCCCGAAGTCGAGGGCTACGGCCCGCGACGCGCCTCCGAGTCCTCGGCTGGACGCGGTCGCCTGATCCGCGCGGCGATCTGAGGAACGAACGATGGCCGGACTCTTCGACGCACTCGAGACCGCGACCCGTGGCATCACCGTCGTCCAGCGGGGCATGGCGACGACGGGCCACAACATCGCGAACGTGAACACGCCCGGATACTCGCGGCAGCGGTCCGTGCTGGTGGCCGGGACGCCGCAGGTCGATGCGGCGGGCACGATCGGTTCGGGCGTGGAGCAGCTCACGGTCGAGCGGATCGTCGATCAGTTCGTCAACACGCGACTCATCAGCGAGACCTCACGCTTCTCCCAGATCGACTCCGACTCGGCGCTCTATCGCGAGATCGAGTCCATCGTGAACGACCAGCTGTCGGAAGGGTTGAGCGCGGAGCTCTCGTCCTTCTTCGATGCTCTCGACGATCTCTCGAACTCGACGGAGCCCGGGCAGCCAGTCGCGCGCGGACAGGTCCTGTCCGCCGCGCAATCCTTCGTCGACACCGTCCACCGGTGGGACAGTCAGCTGCGCACGCTCCAGCGCGACACGGATCGCGGCATCGTCGGGCTCATCCCCGAGATCAACGCTTTGGCGACCCAGATCGCCGAGCTGAACGGCCGGATCGCCGAGGCGGAGACCCTCTCGCCGGCGAACGACCTGCGCGATCGTCAGGACGAGCTGGTCCTCGAGCTCGCCGAGCGGATCGACATCACGACGGTCCGGACCGACGACGGGTCGGTCTCGATCCGGCTCCCCGGCGGTCTCTCCCTCGTGGATCGGCGGGTGGCGGGTCAGCTCGAGGCGGTGGTCGATCCCGCGAACCCGAATCCCCTCGACGGGACCTTCTCCCAGGTCTACTACGTCGGCGCGGGAAGCAGCTTCGACATCACGAATCAGATCTCCGGGGGTCAGCTCGGCTCCTTGATCACCGGGCGGGAGCAGGTGATCGCGGGCACGATCGCGGAGCTCGATGCGTTCGTCTACACGCTCGTGGATACGTTCAACACCGCGCACCAGACGGGGGTCGGGCTGGTCGACGACTCGGCCAACGACTTCTTCCAGGACATGAGCGCGCGGCCGACGATCGACGGCGCTGCCCGGGACCTTCGCATCGCCGACGCGATCGATCCCGGCGCCGGCGGGACGACCGACAACATCGCCGCCGGCGATCGCGCGAACCTCGCCTCGTCGCCGCCGGGCACGCCCGGCCTCGTCGGCGACACCGAGTGGGCCCGGGACGTCCTGACGAACATCCGGACCGACCGCGTCACCGGCTACCTGGCGGGGGACGTGCCCGGATCGCCGACCGGAAACTCGATCGGCATCGCGGCGAACCTGATCAACCTGACCGGTGAGATCGGTCAGCGCGCACGCACGACGAACCGCGCCCTCGAGCAGCAGGAAGCGCTTCTCCAGTCCGTCCAGGATCGGCGGGACTCGATCTCGACGGTGTCGAT
>JAUIMK010000294.1 GCA_030432735.1 bacterium | reverse complement strand
AGCAGACCCCCGGCGATCCGTCCGGAGAGAAGCGTCCCGTATCCGCCGCGGTCAGCCTCGTGCTGGGCGCGGCGGTCGTCGTACTGGCGGTGGTCGCGATTCTCCAGGTCGACGCCGGGCCGCCTCCGCTGGTCCGCGGGGCGAGCGCGCCCGCCTTCGAGCTCCGCGTGCTGGGCGCGGCGGAAGGCACGACGGAATCGCGCCTCGCGCTCTCCGATCTCCGCGGTCGCGTCGTCCTGGTGAACTTCTGGGCGACCTGGTGCGAGCCCTGCGAGAGCGAGATGCCGGCGATGGAGCGGCTCTACGGAAGCCTTCCGCGGGACGATTTCGAGCTGGTGGCGGTCGCGATCGACGACGAAGAGGCGCTCGTCGAGCGCTTCCAGGACGAGTACCGGCTCTCGTTCCCGATCGTGCTCGACCTCGATCAGTCGATCTACCGGACCTACCAGACGATGGGGGTGCCCGAGTCGCTGCTGATCGACCGGGAAGGGCGGGTCATCGAGCGCTACGTCGGTCCGCGCGAGTGGGACGCGCCGGAGCACGTCGAGCGCCTCGAGGAAGTGATCCGAAGCGGCGCCTGACATGCCGGCACCGGACCCGGAGGCCCGTCCGGGACGAGCCCTTTGGGGACGAATCCGGTACCCTCCCGCGCTGACCGACGATTCACGCACGCTCGGGGGACCGAGGCGGGAAGCGCGCCTCGATCGCCTGCCGACACGAGGACCGGGAGCCGGATTCGCGTAGACGCCCCACCGTGGGGCGAGGTCGCCCGTCCGGGGTGACGCCGCTACGAACCGGTCGCGCGCAGCCGGCTGCGGACCCGAGTGAAGGGGGAGTGGGTGAAGGCGGTTGGCCTGGGTACGTTGATCATCGTGGTGCTCGCGATGACGGCCATGCTCGATCACGACAGCGGTGTGGGGATCTGGCTCGAGCTTCGCGACGACCTCGCGGGCGTGGCGGACCGGGTCGACGTCCTGGTCGCGCAGAACGACTCGCTCGCCCGCGAGATCGAGCTGCTCGAGGCGGACCCGACCGCGATCGATCGCGCGATCCGGGAAGAGATGGATCTGGCGCTGCCCGGCGAGGTGGTCTTCCGGTTCGTTCCGGCGATCGACTCCGCATCGGCTTCCCCGGCGAACGACTAGCGAGATGAACCGAGCCCGCGCCGGCGCGCGGCCCGACGAAGGACGATTCAGGTGAAGGAAGCGTTGCGGACGGAGATCGAAGTCGCGCTCCAGGCGCTACTCGATGCGGCGGGAGACGCCGATCCGCTGCCGGACTTCGCGATCGAGGTTCCCCGGCAGAAGGAGCACGGCGACTACTCGTGCAATGCCGCGATGCTCCTCGCGAAGCGGCTGAAGAAGAAGCCTCGTGACATCGCGGAAGACCTGAAGGCGCGCCTCGGCGATGCCGGGGGGCTCGTCGCGGACCTCGACGTGGCCGGGCCGGGCTTCCTCAACGTGAAGCTCGCCGAGTCCGGTTGGCAGGACCTGCTCCACGACATCATCGCAGCCGGGGACCGGTACGGTCAGTCGGAGTCTGCCGAGGTCGTAGCGGCGAAGAAGGGCGACGGGGCCCCGAAGGTCCAGGTCGAGTTCGTCTCCGCGAATCCGACCGGACCGCTCTCCACCGGCCACGGCCGCCAGGGCATCCTGGGCGACTGCATCGCGCGCCTGCTGGAGGCGACGGGCTGGGACGTCACCCGGGAGTACTACTTCAACGACGGCGGCCGCCAGATGCGGGTGCTCGGCGATTCGGTGAAGGCGCGGTACCTGGAGAGCCTCGGTCTCGCCGCGCCCCCGCCGCCCGCGGCCCTCGAAGACCCCGAGAAGAGCTGGGTCGACGAGGTGGATGGCCTCCCGGTCGTCTTCCCCAAGGACGGCTACCAGGGCGACTACATCGCCGACATCGCCGCGGGACTGCGTGAAGCCGAAGGAGACGGTCTCGTCGACGAGCCCGGCGAGGGGCGCTTCCGGGACGAGGCCCAGCGGGTCATCTTCGAAGACATCGAAGGCACGCTCCAGCGGATCGGCATCGAGTTCGACGTCTACTACAACGAGCGCAGCCTCTACGACGAGGGGAAGCTCGAAGAGGCGATCACCGACCTGCGCGAGGCGGGCCTCGTCTACGACGCCGACGGCGCGACCTGGTTCAAGGCGACCGCGCGCGGTCTCGATCGCGACCGCGTCGTGATCAAGAGCAGCGGTGAGCCGACCTATCTCATGCCGGACATCGCCTATCACCGCGAGAAGTTCCGGCGCGGCTTCGATCGCGTGATCGACGTCCAGGGCGCCGATCACATCGAGCAGTTTCCCTTCGTACGTGAAGCGACCGACGTACTCGGCGTCGACGGAGACCGGGTCGAGCTCGTGATGCATCAGTTCGTGACGATCACGAGCGGCGGCGAGCGCGTGAAACAGTCTACCCGGAAGGCGACCTTCGTGACCGTCGACGAGCTCGTCGACGACGTGGGGGCCGACGTCTTCCGCTTCTTCATGATCGAGCGCAAGCCCGAGGGCCACCTCGACTTCGACCTCGATCTCGCGAAGGACAAGAACTGGCGCAAGAACCCCGCCTACTACGTCCAGTACGCGCACGCGCGGACGCACGGGATCGAGCGCAAGGCCGCGGAGGAAGGCATCGCGATGCCCGAGGCACGCGCCTTCGACGCGGCGCGGCTCGAGCTCGAGGAGGAGATCGAGCTGGTGAAGAAGCTCGCGACCTTCCCGGAAGTGGTCGCGAACGCCGCGGAGAGCCGCGAGCCCCACCACATCGCCTACTACCTGCGAGAGGTCGCGGGCCTCTGGAATCCCTATCTGCAGGACGGCGACCGTCACCGGGTCCTCTCCGACGACGAAGAGCTCTCGGCGGCGCGGCTCGGACTCGCCCTCGCCGTGCGCAACGTGCTGGCCAGCGGACTCGCGCTGCTCGGGATCAGCGCGCCGGAGCGGATGTAGTGGCTGCGCTGCGCGGACGCGGCCTCCGACCGGGAGGCATCGTGCGTGCGCTGGTGCGGCTCGTGCTGCTCGTCGCGGTGGGCTTCGCGGTGGGGCTGGGATTCGGCCTCGTGACCGAGGAACCGGAGCTGCTCGCGCGACACCTGCGCGGAGAGACCGAGTCGGTCGTTCTGGACGAAGCGTCGCGAGACGCGGCGGCCGGGAACGACGGGGGCGCGGGGGACGAGGTCTACGCGACGGCCTCCACGGGACCGCGCCCGATGGTGACGCCAGCCGAGCGGGCGGAGGCCGCCTCGCTTCCTCGTGTCGCCGCGCCGGCCCCGGGCGTCGCTGCGCCCGAACGCCCGGTCGCGAAGGCCGTCGCGGAGCGGGCCCTACCGGTCGCGCCCGCGCGCGAGACGCGGGTGGCCGTCTCGGCCCGGGTGCCCGAGACGGCCCGTCGCACGACGAAGACCGCGACGTCCTCACGGTCCTGGGCGATCCAGGTCGGTGCCTTCTCGGAGAAGGGGGCTGCGACGAAGCTCGCGGACACGCTGGCCGACGGGTACCCGGTCGAAGTGCTGCCGGCGACGCGGGAGGGCGGGCGTTGGCGCGTCCGCGTGCAGCCCATCGCCGGCGAGGACCAGGCGCGGAAGACGGCGGAGCAGCTCAAGCGTGAGGAAGGGCTGCCGACCTGGGTGACGCCCATGGAGGGGCGCGCGGGCTGATGGCCGACTCCAGGGACGAGCAGACACTGAAGGCGCCGCGTCGGATCGGGGTCATCGGTGCCGGTGGGCAGCTCGGTCGCTGCCTCGTGCGGCAGATCGAGTCGGCGCCGGATCTCACGGCGAGCTTCGCGCTCACGCGCGAGGAGCTCGATCTCTCGGATGCGGCCGGACTCTCCGACGCAATCGCGCGGCTCCTCGACGAGGCGCCCGGCGGACGGCCGGAGGTCGTGATCAACGCGGCTGCCTACACGAAGGTCGACCTCTGCGAGTCGGAGCAGGCGCTCGCCTATCAGACGAACGCCCTCGCGCCCGGGGAGTGGGCGCGACAGCTCGCCGAGCGCGGCATCCGCTTCATCCACGTCTCGACGGACTACGTGTTCGCCGGGGAGGGCACGATCCCGTACGGCGAAGGCGATCCGACGGATCCGCGGACGGTCTACGGAGCGAGCAAGCGCGCGGGGGAGGTCGCCGTCCTGGGCCACCAGCCGGACGCGCTGGTCGTCCGGACGAGCTGGGTCTTCGGGCCTGGCCGCAACTTCCCGCTCGCGATCCTCGACCAGGCGCAGAAGCGTCGGACGGGGGAGGTCACGGGCCCGCTCACCGTGGTCGACGATCAGCGCGGGGCCCCCACCTACGCGGCCGACCTCGCCTTCGCGCTCCTCGCGATCGCGCGTCAGGACGAGGCGCAGTGGGGCGGGGGGCTGCTCCACCTGCGCAACGCGGGCGAGACGACCTGGTACGACTTCGCCCGGGAGATCCTCGATCAGGCGGGCTTCGCCGACGTCGGGATCGACCCGGTTCCGTCCTCGACGTTCGAGACGGCGGCCCGGCGCCCGCACTTCTCCGTGCTGGACTGCCGCTGGGCCGAGTCGAAGGGAATCACGATGCCGTCGTGGAAGGACGCGCTTTCCCGCTATCTTGCCAGCGACGATTGTCCGTACGAGCCCGTCGTTCCCGCGGAGGACCCGGCGGCGGCACCCGACTTCGCCGCAGCGCCCGAGACCGCTGCCGCGCCCGACCCGAAAGAGACCCCGCGATGAGCGTCGATCAATCGCGCATCCGCAACTTCTGCATCATCGCGCACATCGACCACGGCAAGAGCACGTTGGCCGATCGGTTGCTCGACGTCACGAACTCGGTCACCGAACGCGAGAAGAAGGACCAGTTCCTCGACAACATGGATCTCGAGCGCGAGCGCGGGATCACGATCAAGGCGCAGACCGCGCGCATGAGCTTCGTCGCCGAGGACGGCGAGGAGTACGTGCTCAACCTGATCGACACTCCCGGACACGTCGACTTCTCCTACGAGGTCTCTCGCGCCCTGGCCGCCTGCGAGGGCGCGCTCCTGATCGTCGATGCGGCGCAGGGGATCGAGGCGCAGACCCTCGCGAACGCCTACCTCGCCGTCGACGCGGACCTCGAGCTGATCCCCGTCATCAACAAGATCGACCTGCCGAGCGCGGACCCGGACCGGGTGGCGCAGGAAGTGGAAGACATCGTCGGGCTCGATGCCGCCGACTGCCTGCCCGTCTCCGCGAAGACGGGGCAGGGCGTCGAGGCCGTCCTCCAGGCGATCGTCGACAAGGTTCCGCCGCCGAAGGGGGATCGCGAGGCGCCCGCGCAGGCGCTGGTCTTCGATGCCTGGTTCGATCCCTACGTGGGGGCGGTCATGCTCGTTCGCGTCGTGCACGGCGCGCTCCATCGGCGCGAGCGCGTGAAGTTCATGATCGCGGGAATCGAGCACGAGATCACTCAGCTGAACGTGATCGACCCGAAGCCGCGCAAGGTCGACACGCTGGCCGCCGGCGAGGTGGGCATGGTCGTGGCGGGCGTGAAATCGCTCGCCGAGGTCCAGATCGGCGACACGATCACGACGGCGAGCGGCGGCGCGGCGGAGCCCCTCGAGGGCTTCCAGGAAGTGAAGCCGATGGTCTTCGCCGGGCTCTACCCGGTCGACGCCGAGGACTACGAGGACCTGAAGACGGCGCTCGAGAAGCTCGAGCTGAACGACTCGTCCTTCTCCCACGAGCCGGAGACGAGCGCGGCCCTGGGCTTCGGTTTCCGCTGCGGCTTCCTGGGCTTCCTGCACGCGGAGATCGTGCAGGAGCGCCTCGAGCGCGAGTATGGACTCGACCTGATCACGACCGCGCCGACTGTCCGCTACCTGGTCGTGCCCAAGGAGGGGGAGCCCTTCGAGATCGAGACGCCGGCGGCGCTGCCCGACGTGCAGGACATCCAGCGGATCGAGGAGCCGGTCGTCCTCGCGACCATCCACGTCCCCTCGGCCCATCTCGGCGCCGTGCTCGGCCTCTGTCAGGATCGGCGCGGGGTGCAGAAGGACATGGGCGTCCACGGCAACCGGGTCCAGGTCCGCTACGAGCTGCCGCTGAACGAGATCGTCACGGACTTCCACGACAAGCTGAAGAGCGCGACCCGCGG
>JAUIMK010000293.1 GCA_030432735.1 bacterium | reverse complement strand
CCCGAGGCACCGTAGGTCGAGCATCATGAGCGGGATGCACTCTTCCGCGAGCATCGCGCCGAAGGGATGCATCGCTCCGATCGCCGGGTTCAGCTCGAGGAGCTGCCCCATCGTCTTGTCCGACTCGGCGATCCGCGGGTCCGTGTGCTCGTTCGCGAGGGTCGGCGGGGGAACGAGCGCTCGCGTCTCCCACTGGAGCAGCGGTCGGATCATCGGGTCGAGGCCCAGCAGATGCGAGAGGATGCTGGTCCCGGTCCGCGGAAGACCGAGAATGATCCACGGCCGCTCGATCTTCTCGTCCGCCGCCTGCGGGTTCGCCTTCGTCCATTCCTGGAGCCGGAGGCGCATCGTGAGCTGGGACGTGATCATGTTGCGCGTGGCCATCCGGCCGAACGTCGAGAGCCCCGCCTCCCGGTCCATCGACGCGGTCACGATCTCGAGCGGCTCCCGATAGGTGTCGCCTCCGAAATCGTCCGAGCCCGCCGCCTTCACCGCCGCCTCTTCGAGGGCGTCCGGTTCCAGCGACGGCTTCACGCCGACCGACTCGAGGGCCCGGCCCGCGGCGTTGACCGCACGCAGGACCGGCGACCGGAGCCGACCGTCCCGAAAGGTGTACTCCTTCGTCATGCGTTCACCGCCTCCCTCGCGGCCGAAGCCGCCCTCCGATTCGCCTCGCGGTTCGACCCGACGAGGCAGGCGATCGCGCCGAGGACTCCCACGGAGAAGACCGCGAGGGCGCCTCCGTAGCTCTCCGTCGACTCGAAGACCGAGGCGGCGAAGAGCACCGACGTCGCCATCACCGGCAGCATCATCAGGTTCGACAGGCCGATCGCGCGCCCGATCGAGTCCGGACCGAGTCGCCGGCCGAGCAGCACCGTATAGAGCGGAATCATCCCCGCAGTCGAGAAGCCCGCGAGCGCACAGAGCGCGGCGACCGTGAAGCTCCCGGGCCCGGTCGAGAAGGTCGCGAGCACCGCCGACGTCGTCGCGAGCATCGTCACGAAGAGCCCCGTGAGCGAGAAGCGGTCCGCCAGGACCCCGAAGACCAGGGCGCCCGGAACCCCCATCCAGAACTGCACGGCGAGCACCCAGGACGCGCCGGTCTCCGAGAAGCCCGCGCCCGCGACGAAGGCGGCCGTGTGCACCGTCCATCCGGTCGTGATCCCCGCGGCGAGCGCGAAGAGTCCACCGGCCCATAGGAAGGCGGGGCTCCGCGCGACCTCGCCCATCCTGCCACCGGCGCGACCGCCCTCGCCCGAGGTCGCATAGCGGGAGGGCACGATCGACACGATCAGCGGAACGAGCACGATCGCGACGATCCCGGCGAAGATCAGGAACACGTCGTGCCAGGCGAAGCGCCCGAGCAGCCAGCCCGCAAGGCCGGCGAAGAGACCCGAGCCCAGCGGCGGCCCCATGCTCGTGAGGCCGAGGGCCCGCCCCCGCTCGGCGTCGAAGTTGCGCGTGACGAGGCTCGCGGCGGTGATCGGCCCGCAAGGCGGGACCGCGGCCCCGGCGAAGAGCGCGGCGACGGCGAGCATGACGAGATTCGACGAGAACGAGGCGATCAGCATCGCCGCGACCAGGAGTCCGACCCCCGCGAGCATCACCCCCCGCGCGTAGCCCTTGTCGAGGGCGGGCCCCGTCACCAGGCTCGACCCGGTCAGCGCGAGCATGACCAGGATCTGGCCCATCGAGGTCGCGGTCCGGGGCGCATCGAACGCCGCTTCGAGGGGCTCGAGGAAGACCGGCAGGATTCCGATCGTGAGGCCGATGGCGACGCCCTGCGAAACCATCGCGACGAGCAGAATCGAACGTTGCTGGCGAGTCATGGGGCGGCCGAGTGTAGACGGCCCGCCCGGGGCCCGCCCCGGGCGGATCGCCCACCGCCGGACGTCGTCCGTCGGACACGTCGAAAAGCGGCGAAGCGGCCAGTCGGCAGCGCTACGCTCCGACTCATGTCGAAGCGGCCCGTACGGCGATTCCTCGCCCGCCTCCTGATCGCGATGACGGGCTGGGAGCCGGAAGGCGTCCGTCCCGAGATGGACCGCTTCGTGCTGATCGCCGCGCCGCACACGACGAACTGGGACTTCCTCTATCTGCTCGCCTTCGCCGAGCTCTTCGAGCTGAAGATCTCGTTCATGGCCAAGCACTCCCTCTTCCGGCCACCGCTCGGCTGGTTCATGCGAGCGGTCGGCGGCCTCCCCGTCGAGCGCCACAAACGCGGCAACCTCGTCGCGACCCTGGCCGCGCTCTTCGAGGAACACGACCGGCTCGGTCTCGTCGTACCCGCGGAGGGCACCCGCGGCCACGTCGACTACTGGAAGTCGGGCTTCTATCACATCGCGCGAACCGCGGACGTCCCGATCGTGATGAGCTTCCTCGACTACGAACGCAAGGTCGGCGGCTTCGGCCCCGCGATCGAGGCGACGGGAGACGTCGTCGCCGACATGGACGCCGTGCGCGCCTTCTACGCCGACAAGAAGGGAAAGTTCCCGGAGCGCTTCGGACACATCCGGCTTCGCGAAGAGGACGAGGTCGACCGGCCGACGTCGATCGCGGCCGCCCCCGCGACCGCGACCCCGGTCGCCGCCCCGATCGCCGGGGACTGACCGGGCCGCTGCGGTTCCCCGTGTCTCGTCCTCGACGACCGGAAATCGACCCGCCCGGGGAACCTTCTGCCGATTCGCCGCCCCCTGCTTCGGTGCCGAACCTCGACCAGATCCGGGCCGCCCAGCGGGGCGATCTCATCGCCCTCGGCGACGTCCTCGACGGATTGATGCCCTGGGTCGGGCGCCTCTGCGGCTCGATCGCGCTGGACGCCGGGCCCGACGCGACCCAGGAGACGATGATCCAGGTGATGCGCGACCTGGCGGGCCTCCGCGATCCGGCCGCCCTGCGCCCCTGGGTCCGGCGCATCGCGACCCGGGAAGCGATCCGACACGCCGAGCGCCGCCGCCGCGAGCCCCTCTTCGACCATCTCGAGGAGACCGAAGGCCTCCTCCTCGACCCCTCCCTCGCCCGCGACGTCGCGCGCGTGCTCGCGGAGCTGCCCCCGGATCAGCGCGCGATCCTCGTCCTCCGCGACCTCGAAGGGCTCTCGGAGGCGGAGGCCGCCGCCGAGCTCGACGTCGCGAAGGGCACCATCAAGTCCCGACTGCACCGCGCCCGCGAGGCGTTTCGCAAGAGGTGGAACCCGTGACGACCGACGCCCGCCGACCTACGAGGCCGACCCCATGAGCCCCCCGAGCGATCTCGCCGACACACCGCTCGACCCCGAACGTTATGCGTGGCCGACCGCCGACCTCGACCCGGTCGACCGCATGCGCGCCCTCGCGGCGGGGCTCCCCCACGTCGCGACGAACGAGACGGTCTTCGAGGCTGGGTTCGACCGCGTCTGGGAGCTCGTCTCGGACTTCGAGCGATACACCGCGCAGTACGAGGCCGCCGTTCGCGAAGCCCGGATCGTCGAGCACGACGGCGAGCGGCTCGTCCTCCACGTGAAGGGTCCGCTCCCGGCCCCGCTCTCCGCTTGGCAGCGCTTCGACGTCGTCCTCCGGCCGGGCTGGTGCCTCATGTCCTCCCGGATCGGCGACGTCGGCATGGCCGCGCGCCCAGAGGGCGAAGGACGCACGCGCTATTTCCACTTCGAGGGCTCGGCGCTGCTCGGCCGGCTCCTGAAGCCGCTCTTCGCCTGGAACATCCGGCAGGATTTCCGGAAGATGACCGGACTGCTCTAGCCGAGAAAGAGCGCCGCCGCCGCGTTGCCCGTCTCCTCGACCCAGACGTAGCCGAGATCCTCGAGGAATCGATCGAGCTCCTCCGCCGCCTCCGGCGGGACCTCGAGCCCGGCGAGGACGCGCCCGTAGGCGGCACCGTGGTTGCGGTAGTGGAAGAGGCTGATGTTCCAACGCCCGCCGACCGCGTCGAGGAAGCGCGCGAGGGCGCCCGGACGCTCCGGGAACTCGAAGCGGAAGAGGCGCTCGTTCGCACGGTCCGCACGGCCCCCCACCATGAAGCGGACGTGGAGCTTCGCGAGCTCGTTGCCGGTCATGTCGACGACTTCGAAGCCCTCCGCACGAAGGCCGTCCATCACCTGCTCGCGCTCCGACGCGCCGCCCGTGAGCGCGACCCCGACGAAGACGTGGGCGGCGCTCGCCTCGCCGTAGCGGTAGTTGAATTCGGTGACCCCGTGGTCTCCTAGGCCGCGGCAGAGCGCGCGGAAGGCGCCCGGACGCTCCGGGATCGTGACGGCGAGCAGCGCCTCCCGCTCTTCCCCGATCTCGGCCCGCTCGGCCACGTGTCGCAGCCGATCGAAGTTCATGTTCGCCCCGGAATCGATCGCGACGAGGGTGGCCCCGCGCGCGCCCTCCCGCGCGACCCAGCGCTTCAGCCCCGCGACCGCGAGGGCGCCGGCGGGCTCCGCGATCGACCGGGTGTCGTCGAAGACGTCCCGGATCGCGGCGCAGATCTCGTCGATGCCGACGGTCACGACTTCGTCGATCGCCGTGCGCAGGACGTCCCAGGGTCGCTCCCCCACCTGCCGGACGGCGACGCCGTCCGCGAAGAGTCCCACCGGGCCGACGTCGACCCGCTCTCCCGCCGCGAGCGCCGCCGCGAGGCAGGCGGCGTCCTCGGGCTCGACCCCGATCACCTTCGTCGAAGGCGAGATCCGCTTCACGTAGGCGACGATGCCCGCGACGAGCCCGCCGCCCCCGACCGGCACGAAGATCGCGTCGAGCATGCCGCGATGCTGTCGAAGGATCTCCATCGCGACGGTGCCCTGACCGGCGATCACGTCGAGATCGTCGTAGGGGTGGACGAAGACGCGCCCCTCCTCGTCGCGGAGCCGGCGCGCGAGGGCCGCCGCCTCGTCGTAGCCGTCGCCCTCGAGGATCGCCTCGCCACCGAAGCGCCGGACCGCGTCGACCTTGATCTGCGGCGTGGTGCGGGGCATCACGATGCGCGACTCGACGCCGAGACGACTCGAGGCGAGCGCGACGCCCTGGGCGTGGTTACCCGCCGAGGCGGCGACGACCCCCGCCTTGCGTTCGGCTTCGGTCAGGCTGCGGATCCGGTTGTAGGCGCCGCGAATCTTGAAGGAGAAGACCGGTTGCAGGTCTTCGCGCTTGATCCACACCCGGTTGCCGAGTCGCTCCGAGAGGAGCGGCGCCGGATCGAGGGGCGTCTCGACGGCGACGTCGTAGACCGGTGCGCGGAGGATCCGCTCGAGCAGCGCGTCCCCGTCCCTGCCCGCCTCGTCTGCCCGTGTCACGTGTTGCCTCCCGTTCGTCCCGCGCGCCCGCCGAATGCGCTGACCGTCGCCGCGATCGCGGCGGTCTCGATGCGCAGATTGTAGGGCGCGAAGGCCACCGGCAGGACGTCCGCCGAAGCGAGTTCCGCGCGTTCCGCGTCGCTGAAGCCGGCTTCCGGCCCGATCACGACGAGGCCGCAGTCCGCCGGGAGCGCCCCCGGCGCGCCTTCACGGTCCCCGAAACGGGCGGATCCGCTCCGGGGCGCGCCGAGCAGCGCATCGAGCCCGAGCGGCGCGCGCACCTCGAGCAGCCACGGCCGCCGCGCCACCTTCGCGCTCTCGACGAGGATCCGTCGCAGCCGCGGCGCGGCGGGATCGACGCTGCGCACCACCGAATGTTCGAGCACCAGCGGCTGCCAAACCCGCGCCCCGAGCTGGGACAGCATCTGCAGCATCGTCGAGAGCCGGTCTCCCTTCGGAACGGCGCTCGCGATCAGGGGCCCTTCGCTCGTCGCAGGCGTGTGCTCGACCGACTCGACCTCGACCCGCGCCGCGCGCTTCGTCGCTTCGATCAGCCGCGCCTTCCCGGTCGCCCCCGCCCCGTCGAAGACGACGAGGGGATCCCCCGGACGCAGCCGACGCGCCGCGAGATGCCGGGACTCGTCCGCGGAGAGCACGCATTCCCCGACCGCGACGGGCGCCTCCTCGAAGGCCCAGAACGTGCTCATGCTTCCGCTCTGGAGAGCCGCGCCGGGTTCACGTACACGTCGAAGCGGAGGAGCTTGCTCTCGATCGTGTGACTCGGCTTCGGGACCAGCGGCTCGGCGTGGTGGGGCCGCTTGACGACGACCCGCGCCGCGCGCGACCGGGCGGCTTCCACGATCGGACGCGTGTCGACGTCGGC